>JBJMII010000047.1:0-7771 GCA_045806925.1 Mycobacteriales bacterium | reverse complement strand
GGTTCCTGCGGGGCCTGCGGGCCGCGGTGCCGGACGCGGAGGTCACCGCACTGGTCAACACCGGCGACGACGTGACGGTGCACGGCCTGCGGATCTGCCCGGACCTCGACACGGTCATGTACACGCTCGGCGGCGGCATCGACCCGACCCGCGGCTGGGGCCGCGACGGCGAGAGCTGGCGGGTCAAGGAGGAGCTGGCGGCGTACGGGGCGGAGCCGGCCTGGTTCGGCCTCGGTGACCTGGACCTGGCCACCCACCTGGTGCGGACCCGGATGCTGGACGCCGGCTACCCGCTGTCGGCGGTGACCGAGGCGCTCTGCGACCGCTGGCGGCCCGGCGTGCGGCTGCTGCCGATGAGCGACGACCGGGTGGAGACGCACGTGCTCGTCGACCGGGAGGACGGGTCGGGGCCGGATCACAGCCCGCGCACCGGGCGGAAAGCGATCCACTTCCAGGAGTGGTGGGTGCGGCACCGGGCGGCGCTGCCGGCGTACGGCTTCGTCCAGGTCGGCGTCGCGGACGCCAAGCCGGCGCCCGGGGTGCTGGACGCGCTGGCCGCGGCGGACGCGGTGCTCTTTGCGCCGAGCAACCCGGTGGTGAGCGTCGGGACCGTGCTGGCGGTGCCGGGCGTCCGGGAGGCGGTCCGGGCGACGCCGGGGCGGGTGGTCGCACTGTCCCCGATCGTCGCCGGCGCACCGGTGCGCGGGATGGCGGACGCGTGCCTGTCCGCGATCGGGGTGGCGACCACCGCGGCCGCGGTCGGCCGCTGGTACGGCTCGAGGTCGTGGTCCGACGGGGTGCTGGACGGCTGGCTGGTGGACAGCGCCGACGCCGGGACGGTGGTGCCGGGCGTCGAGGTGCGGGCGGTGCCGCTGCTGATGGCGGACGACGCGGCCACCGCGGCCATGGCCCGGGCCGCGCTGGACCTGGCCGGTGTCTGACCCGCCGGGCGTCGGGGCCGGAGCGGGCACCGGGGGGTCCGGGGCGGACCGGGTCGAGGTGCTGCCGGTGCGCGGGCTGCCGGACCTGCGCCCGGGCGACGACCTGGCCGGCCTGCTCGCCGCCGCCGCCCCGTGGCTGGCCGACGGCGACGTGCTGGTCGTCACCTCCAAGGCGGTGTCCAAAGTGGAGGGCCGGCTGGTGGCGGCGCCGGCGGACCCGGCCGGCCGGGAGGCGGCCCGGCAGGCCGCGGTGGCCGGTGAGACGGTCCGGGTGGTCGCCGCCCGGGGGCGGACCCGGATCGTGGAGACCCGCCAGGGCCTGGTGCTGGCCGCCGCCGGGGTGGACGCGAGCAACGTCCGGGCCGGCGAGCTCGCGCTGCTGCCGGTGGATCCGGACGGCTCCGCCCGCCGCCTGCGCGAGGCGCTGCGCGCCTCCCTCGGCGTCGACGTCGCCGTGCTGATCAGCGACACCATGGGCCGGCCCTGGCGCAACGGCGTGGTGGACGTCGCCATCGGCGCCGCCGGCATCCGCGCGATCGACGACCTGCGCGGCGCCACCGACACCCACGGCATGCTGCTGGAGATGACCGAGGTGGCGGTCGCGGACGAGGTCGCCGCCGCGGCCGAGCTGGCCAAGGGCAAGCTGTCCGGCGTGCCCGCCGCCGCCGTCCGTGGTCTGTCGCCTGTGGACGACCCGGCGGGCGCCCGGGCGCTGCTGCGGGCGCCGGCCGCGGACCTGTTCCGGCTGGGCACCGCGGAAGCGGTGGAGCTGGGCCGGCAGCAGGCGCTGGCCGACGCGGCCGACCCGCCGCCGGCGCACCGGGACGCGGTGGCCGTGCTCAGCGCGTACGACGACCCGGAGCTGGACCAGCGCTCGCTCGCGGCCGCCCTGCTGACGTTCCTGGACGCGCGGCCGGACGCGACCCGCCGGTCCTGCCGCCCCGGGCACCTCACCGCGACCACCGTCGTGCTGGACGCCGCCGCCCGCCGGACGCTGCTCACGCTGCACCCGAGGGTGGGCGCCTGGCTGCCGCTGGGCGGGCACCTCGAGCCGGTGGACGCGACGCTGGCCGCGGCCGCGATCCGGGAGGCGACCGAGGAGAGCGGCATCGACGGCCTGCGGCTCGACCCGGTGCCGCTCTACCTGGGCGTGTTCCCGGTCACCTGCTCGCTCGGGGTGCCGACCCGGCACCTGGACGTCATCTTCATGGCCGTCGCGCCGGAGAGCGCCGTCGAGGTGCGCAGCGACGAGTCCGACGACCTGCGCTGGTTCCCGGTCGACGCGCTGCCGGACGCGCCGGCGGACGTGGCGATCGCGGTGGCCCGCGCCGTCGCCCGGGTCGCCGCCGCCCGCTGGGCCTGACCGCGGTTCCCACCGGACAGCCGCCGCGCACCGGCCGGCCGGTCAGCCGCCGGCCCGGGCCTGCCCGGCGCAGCGCAGCACCGCGGCCGCCGAGCGGTCCACATCGGACTCGTCGGTGGACCAGTTGGACACCGACACGCGCATCGCCGCCCGGCCGCCCCAGCTGGTGCCGCCGAGCCAGCAGGTGCCGTCCGCCTGCACCCGGCGCACCACCTCCCGGGTGAGCGCGTCGTCGTCGCCGAAGCGGACCAGGACCTGGTTGAGCACCACCTCGTTGAGCACCTCGACGCCGGCACCCCCGGACAGCCGGTCGGCGAACCGGCGGGCCAGCGCGCAGCAGCGGTCCACCAGCTCCGCGACGCCCTGCCGGCCGAGCGCCCGCAGCGCGGCGTAGACCGGGATGCCCCGCGCCCTGCGGGACGACTCCGGGTTGTAGTCGACCGCGTCCCGCTCGCCGCCGTCGCCGCGCACCAGGTAGCTGGCCCGCACTCCCATCGCCGCCACGTGCGCGGCCGGGTGGGCGCAGAACACCAGGCCCGAGTCGTACGGCACGTTCAGCCACTTGTGCGCGTCGGTGGCCCAGGAGTCGGCCAGCTCGACGCCGGCGACGAGCGGCCGCAGCCGCGGGCTGGCCGCCGCCCAGAGGCCGAACGCGCCGTCCACGTGCAGCCAGCCGCCGGCCGCGTGCGTCGCCGCCGCGATCTCCGCGAGCGGGTCGACCGCCCCGGTGTCCACGTTGCCGGCCTGGGCGCAGACGATCGCCGGACCGCTCGTGCCGGCCAGCGCCTCCGCGAGCGCCGCGGGCCGCATCCGGCCCTGGTCGTCGGCCGCGACCGGCACGACCGCGCCGGTGCCCAGGCCCAGGAACCGCACCGCGCGGTCGACCGTCGCGTGCCGCTCGGCGCCGACCAGCACCCTGACCCGCGGCGCGCCGGCCAGGCCGCCCGTCTCGACGTCCCAGCCGGCCCGGCGCAGCACCTCGTGCCGGGCGGCGGCCAGCCCGGTGACGTTGGCCTGTTGCGCCCCGGTGACGAAGCCGACCGACACCCCCGCGGGCAGGCCGAGCAGGTCCGCCAGCCAGCCACCGGCCACCTCCTCCACCACGGCGGCGACCGGGGACAGGGCGTACAGCCCGGCGTTCTGGTCCCAGGCCGCGGTCAGCCAGTCCGCGGCGAGCGCAGCCGGGGTGGCGCCGCCGACGACGAACCCGAAGTACCGCCCGCCGCCGGACGCGGTCAGCCCGGGCTCCACCGCCGCGGCCAGCGCCGCGACCACCTCGCGTGGGTCGCCTGGCGCAACCGGCAGCGGACCGCCGAGCGCCGCCCGCAGCTCCGCCAGGCTCGCCGCCGCGCCGACCGGGCGGTCCGGCAGCCCGGCCAGGTAGTCCGCGGCGCGCTGGTGAGCCTCGTCCAGCGGTGCCTTCCAGTCCGGTACGTGCACGTACGGCCTCCCCTGGTCGCCGGCGCGAGCCGGCCGGACCCATCTTCCCGCCGGACGGCGGCCCGGCGGGGGCCACTGCCCGGATTGGTAGCGTCGCCGGGGTGGGAACCCTGGAGGCGGTGCGGAGCTGGCCGGTCGGCTCGGCAGCGGCCGCGGTGGTCGGTCCGGACGGGGTGCTGGAGACCTGCGGCGATGTGGACTCCCCCTACGGGCTGGCGTCGGTGACCAAGCCGCTGGTCGCGCTGGCCGTGCTGGTCGCGGTGGAGGAGGGGGCGCTGCAGCTGGACGACCCGGCCGGGCCGCCGGGCTCCACGGTCCGGCACCTGCTCGCGCACGCCTCCGGGCTGGCGATGGACAACCGGGACCTGGTCGCGAAGCCCGGCACCCGCCGGGTCTACTCCAACACCGGCTTCGACGTGCTCGGCGAGCGCCTGGACTCGGCCACCGGCATCGGGCTGGCAGACTACCTGCACCAGGCGGTGTGCGAGCCGCTCGGCCTGCGCTCGACGGTACTCGCCGGGCCGGCCGGGTACGGCGCGCGGGCCAGTGTGGCCGACCTGGCTGTGGTGGCCGGCGAGCTGCTCGTCCCGGGCCGGCTGCTGCACCCGAGCACGGTCGCCGAGATGGCCACCGTGCAGTTCCCCGGGCTGGTCGGGGTGGTGCCCGGCTTCGGCCGGCAGCCCACGAACGACTGGGGCCTCGGGGTGGAGATCCGCGACTCCAAGTCGCCGCACTGGACCGGGTCCGGCAACTCCCCGGCGACCTTCGGGCACTTCGGCCGCGCCGGCACCTTCGTCTGGGTGGACCCGGTCGCCCGGCTGGCTTGCATCGCGCTGACCGACACGGAGTTCGAGCAGTGGGCCAAGGACGCCTGGCCGCCACTCGCCGACGCCGTCCTCGCTTCCTACTCCCGGTCGCCGTAGCGGATCCACAATGGAAGTCCGTCTCGCTGAGGCATTTACCGCACAAGCAGAACTACTCCGGAATTACTGCTCCATCGAGGATGTCGGTCAGAAGCCGCGCAGGAGCTCACGGACGGTGACAGTCGCCTGCTGCCTGAGGCGTGCTGCCTCGTCCGGGTCGTCTCGCTCGGCGAGGAATGTGGCGTGGGCGACCGGTCCGTCGTGCGCGGCCGTTTGGAACCTCTCCGCCAGGAGGCTAATGCCTTCGGCCACCTGCCGGTGCTCAGCGATCGGACTGGTGGCGGCAAGCCGGCCGGCGACATACGGCCCGCCTTGCTGGTTCAGCAGCGTGAAGACCAGGTCGTACGCGTCCTTGTTGGCGTGCCGGTCCTGAAAGGAGAGGATCTTCAGGACCACGTAGGGCAGGACGTTGGCCACACGGACTGAAACACGGGAGACCCCGCCTGCGTCGAGTCGTTCGCGTTCGAGGTCGCGCTCGATGAAGTCGTCACGAACCAGATGTGCGCCGCGGACGTTGAACGCGGCGAACTTGGTGCCCGCTCCGGTCCTCAGGCGGAAAATGTTTCCGGGCTGGACGCTGTCGGTCTCGCAGAGGAACTCGAGGAGGACGGTCACGCCATCGACCTGGCGAGCCCATCGGAAGCTCGGCGTTGTCTGCGTGAAGCCTGCCTGTTCAAGGTTTCGCTGAAGGGTCCAGTATGTCTCCGGCGCGTCGTCGCCGAGAGCGAGCCCGACGACGAGGTCGACGTCGATCGTTCCGACGTGCGGTGGCACGCCCTCTGGGAGCCGGCCGACAATGTACCGGGCAGCCAGGCCGCCCGCCAGGTATACCCGTTCACGCCACGGCCCGAGATGGCCGAGCAGCGTGACCAGCGCGCGCTCGCAGCGCGCTGTCGTCTCCTCGTCGTAGGCCGTGTAGTGGGCCTTGGTCAAAACCCGATCACCTCTCGCCGTAGGTTCTCCGCTTGCTCCCGGCCTCGCCGCGGATCGCGCCGGAGATCGGCGTAGATCCGGAACCGGTTGGCGACCGACAAGTCGCCGAGGTCGCGGCGGAAGGCGAGGGGTAGGTCGTCCTTCGACTGAAGGAACACGACATTGTGTCCCTTGGAGACCTCGTCGGCGTCGGCGGCCCGCAGGAAGTCCACTGGCGGCCGCGCGCCGGTGACCCACAGCTCCACGACCGGAACTGCGGTCACCATCGGAGCCAGGATGCTCCCGGCAGCCGCGCCCGTGACTGTGTATTCGATGTGCGCTCGGCCCAGGTCGTTCCCGAGCCTGTCGACGAGCTGCCGGGTCGTCTGGGCGAGGACGTACGCCGTCGTCCGGACTGGACGATCGATGTTCTCCTCGGCCCACAAGTCCAGCAGCGCTGCCGGGTTCTCGACGCGGCGGACGCGCCGCGGGCCGCTGCCCGTCGAGATGACGACGCCTTCCCGCTCAAGCCTGCTGAGCACGCGGTGCGACAGGCCGGCCGAGACGTCAGCGGTGGCCGCCAGGTCGCCCACACGCCAATGACGTAACGGGTCGAGAAGCAGCGCCTGAGCAGCGACGCCCGCTCGGCCACTGAGACGGGTCGGCGGAGCCGGCACCGTGCGTTGCGCACCTCTCGGTTGCTCGACATGGACGAATAGACCCGGCAGGTCCATGTGTGCGTTGCCGGTGCCATCGACGACGCCGACCCCATGCTCCACCAGGATGTCTCGCGCCGCAGCGGTCGTGTCATCGGCCACGACCAGCAGGGGTAGATCCGGATGCTCGCCGGCCCGCCGAACCAGCTGCCACGCGGTTGCGGGGTTCACCAGATGCTTGACCTCGACGGCCATCGGGACCTCGGCGCCGCCAAACTCTACGATCACGTCGCGCCCGGCATCCGGGCCGCCAACGGACGCATGCACGGTGAGACCAGGGATCGCTCGAAGCACGCGGATGACCCTGGCTTCGAGTTCCCGACCCTTCTTCACTGTTGGACGGTTATTCACAATGCCTGTGAAGATAGCATCAGAGTGAAGATGAAGCCAGCTGACGCACCCCAGTGGTGGCGGGACCCCGGCCAGGCCTGGCGGGGCCGGCGGAAGGCGCCCCCGCAGGAGCGCCGCGTTGCCGAGCTCGGCGGCGAGTTCGTGGCGAGGCGGTCCTGGTGCGCGTCGCGGTCGCCGACCACGTGCGGTCAGATCGAGCGGTAGTCCCGCGCCGCGAAGCGGGGCGCGAAACGCGGCTTGCCCACCCCGGACAGCTCGACCAGCCGGACCACCCGGTGCCGGTGCGGGCGGTCCCGCTCCAGCAGCTCGACCATCCCCTCGTCGGACAGCCTGCGGCCGAGCAGCGCCCAGCCGACCAGGTCGTGGATGTGGAAGTCGCCGACGGACAGCGCGTCCGCGTCGCCCAGCGCGCGCTGCGCGGTCTCCGCCGCGGTCCACCCGCCGACGCCGGGGACCACCTGCAGCCGGGCCAGCGCGTCGGCCGGTGCCAGGCCGACGCACTCCTCCAGCCGGGCCGCGACGGTGGCCGCGGCCCGGATCGCCCGCTGCCGCCTGATGTCCACGCCCGCCTTGTGCCAGTCCCAGGTCGGCACCCGCAGCACCACCGGGGCCGGCGGTGGCACCCGCATGCCGGCCGGGACCGGGCCGGGGGCCGCGGTGCCGTAGCGGTACAGCAGGAAGCGCCAGGCCTGCCGGGCCTCGGCGCCGGTGACCTTCTGCTCGAGGATCGCCGGCAGCAGCGAGTCGAAGACCAGCCCGGTGCGCGGCACCCGCAGGCCGGGGTGCCGGCGGGCGGTGTCCGCGAGCAGCGGCCAGCGCGGTACGAACGAGCCCGGGTCGTCGCGGGCGCCGAGCAGGTCGGGCACGGCGGCGACGGCCCAGTCCGCTCCCGGTCCCCACGCGGTCGCATGCACCTCGCCGGGCCGGCGCACCCGCAACGCCAGCGTCGCCGGGCCGTGCGGGGTGAGCGCCGCCCGCCAGAAGGCGCCCTCGCCGTACCGGTGGGCCGGGTCGCCGCGCCCCCGGACCAGCGGGTGCAGCGTCGCCGCGACATCCACCGGCCGCCCCGGGCGCCACACCGTCTCCGCCCCCGGCGCCGGGTCCGCCGCCGCCGGCGGGCCGCCC
>JBJMII010000046.1:0-33409 GCA_045806925.1 Mycobacteriales bacterium | reverse complement strand
CCGGGGGTACGTCCCGTCCCTCGCCTGCGTCCGCGACCGGACCCCGGCCCGCTGCTCGGCCTGCGCCGGGCCGCTCGCCGCCCGCAGCGAGCGGGCGGTGCCGAGCTGCCGGTGGTGCGGCCGGCCGGCGGCCGATCGGGCCTGCCCCGTCTGCGGGGGCACCCGGGTGCGGGCCGTGGTCGTCGGCGCCGGGCGCACCGCGGAGGAGCTGGGCCGCGCCTTCCCGGGCGTACCGGTCCGCTCCTCGGGCGGGGACACGGTGCTGGCGACCGTCCCGCCGGAACCCGCCCTGGTGGTGGCCACCCCGGGCGCCGAGCCGCGCCCGCCCGGCGGCTACGGCGCCGCCCTGCTGCTGGACGGCTGGGCGCTGCTGACCCGCCCGGACCTGCGCGCCGCCGAGGAGGCCCTGCGCCGCTGGGCGAACGCGGCGGCGCTGGTCCGCCCGGCCGGCGCCGGCGGGCGGGTGTTCGTGGCCGCGGACGCCGGCCTGCCGGTGGTGCAGGCGCTCGTCCGGTGGGATCCCGGCGGCTTCGCCGGGCGGGAGCTCGCCGAGCGGGGTGAGCTCGGCTTCCCGCCGGCGGCCCGGTTCGCGTCGCTCACCGGCCCGCCGGCCGCCGTCGCCGAGCTGGTCGCCGCCGCCCACCTACCACCCAGCGCCGAGCCGCTCGGCCCGGTCGCGGCCGGGGACGGCGTCGAGCGCCTGCTGCTGCGGGTCCCGCCCGCGGACGGGCCGGCGCTGGCCGGCGCCCTGCACGCCGCCGCCGCGATCCGCAGCGCCCGCAAGGCCGCGGATCCGGTGCGGATCCAGCTCGGCCCGTTGGAGCTCTTCTGAGCGACGTCGCGTCCACAGGGAGTGTTCGAGCCTCTTCGAACGTTGATTTGAACATGAAGGGTGACAGGGTGGAGGTCGTCATCGACGCCGGTGGCGACACGAAGACGTACGAGGTGACCGCGACGCGCGCGGGCCGGCGGGTGGACATCCGCACCGGCCGCGGCATCGTCGAGGTCACCGAGGTGACCCGCGGCGGGACCCCGGTCCGGACCGCGCGGTTCATGGCCAGCCGGGTGCTGGCCCTGGTGGAGCACCCGGCCAAGCGCACGCTGCCCGACGACGAGACCGGAGTGGTGCGGATCGCCTGAGGCCCGACCGGCCGGCCCGACCTGCTGCGCCGTCGGGCCGACGCGGCATGCCGTCCCGGGGGGCGGCCACCGGACCCGCGGGTAACTACACTCGGCGGCTGTCCGTCGACGCCGTCCCCGGCAGGAGCAGCCCCGTGACCGTCCAGCCGATCCGACTGTTCGGCGACCCGGTGCTGCGCACCGCCGCGGACCCGGTCGTCGACTTCGACAAGGAGCTTCGAACGCTGGTCGGCGACCTCTTCGAGACCATGCTCGACGCCCCCGGCAGCGGCCTGGCCGCGCCGCAGATCGGCGTCGGGCTGCGCGTGTTCACCTACCACCTGGACGACGAGGAGCACGGCCACCTGGTCAACCCGGCGCTGAGCTTCCCGGACGACGAGCAGCAGGACGGCCCGGAGGGCTGCCTGTCCATCCCCGGCCTGTCCTGGGACTGCCGCCGGCACCGGCACGTCGTCGCGCGCGGCCAGGACATGCACGGCGAGCCTGTCACCGTGCTCGGCTCCGACCTGCTTGCCCGCTGCGTGCAGCACGAGACCGACCACCTGGACGGCGTGCTCTTCGTGGACCGGCTCGACCCGGACACCCGGCGGCAGGCGATGGCGGAGATCCGCGCCGCGGACTGGGCCCGCCCGGGCGGCCTCCCGGTGGTCAAGGTGAGCCCGCACCCGACCTTCGGGCGGGCGCTCTGAAGCTCGTCTTCGCCGGCACCCCGGCCGTCGCGCTGCCGTCGCTGCGCGCGCTGCTGGCGTCCCGGCACGAGGTGGTGGCGGTGCTCACCCGGCCGGACGCGCCGGCCGGCCGGGGCCGGCACGAGCGCCGGTCGCCGGTGGCCAGGCTGGCCGCGGACGCCGGTCTCGAGGTGCTGACCCCGGCCCGGCCGCGGGAGCCGGACTTCCTGGCCCGGCTCGCCGCGATCGGGCCGGACTGCTGCCCGGTGGTCGCGTACGGGGCGCTGGTCCCGCGGGCCGCGCTCGAGATCCCGCGGCACGGCTGGGTCAACCTGCACTTCTCGCTGCTGCCGGCCTGGCGCGGCGCCGCGCCGGTGCAGGCCGCGGTGCTGCGCGGCGACGAGGTCACCGGGGCGAGCACGTTCCTGCTCGAGGCGGGCCTGGACACCGGCCCGGTGTACGGGGTGGTCACCGAGGCGGTCCGGCCACGGGACACCTCCGGTGCACTGCTCGACCGGCTGTCCCTGGCCGGCGCAGACCTGCTGGTCGCCACGTTGGACGGGATCGAGGACGGGACGCTGGAGGCCCGCCCGCAGCCGGCGTCCGGCGTCTCGCTGGCGCCGAAAGTGACGGTCGAGGACGCGCGGGTGGACTGGACGGCGCCGGCGGTCCGGGTGGACCGGCTGGTCCGGGCGTGCACACCGGAGCCGGGCGCGTGGACCGGGTACGGCGCGGACCGGCTCAAGCTAGGCCCGGTCCTGCCGGTCGCCGACGCGCCGCCGCTGGCCCCGGGCGTGGTGCTGGTGGAGAAGCGCCGCGTGCTGGTCGGTACGGGCACGACGCCGGTGGAGCTGGGGCAGGTGCAGGCGCCCGGGAAGCGGCCGATGCCGGCCCCGGACTGGGCCCGCGGCGCCCGGCTGCCGGCCGGCGCCCGCTTCGCCACCCGTGCCGGGGTCGAGCCGGCGGACGCCGGGGGCAGGTCATGAAGTGACCGGGCGGGCGCGGTGACCGGGCGGGCGGCGGGGCGGCGGGGTGGGGCCGCCGGCCGCGGACCCCGCCCGGCGCGGCCGGCTCCGCGGCGGGAGGCCGACCCGGCCCGGCGGGCCGCGTACGACCTGTTGCGCGCGGTCGAGGAGCGCGACGCGTACGCCAACCTCACGCTGCCGGGCCTGCTGCGCGAGCGTGGCCTGACCGGCCGGGACGCCGCCTTCGCCACCGAGCTCGGCTACGGCACCTTGCGTGCCACCGGCACCCTGGACGCGATCCTGGCCCGCTGCGCCGACCGGCCGCTGGACGCGGTCGACCCGCCGGCCCGGGCGGCGCTCCGGCTCGGCGCGTACCAGATCCTCCGCACCCGCGTCGCCCCGCACGCCGCGGTCTCCGCGACCGTCGACCTGGCGCCGCGCCGGGCCGCCGGCTTCGTCAACGCGGTGCTGCGCCGGGTGGCCCGGCAGGACTGGGACTCCTGGGTGGCCGCGGTCGCGCCGGCCGACCCGATCGGCGGGCTGGCGATCCGGTACGCCCACCCGGAGTGGGTGGTGGCCGCCTTCCGGGATGCGCTGGGCGGTGACCTGGCCGAGACGGAGGCGGCGCTGGCGGCCGACGACGCCCGCCCGCAGACGCACCTGGTCGCCCGGCCGGGCCGGCTCGACCGGGACCGGCTGGTGGAGCTGGCCGGCGGGGAGCCGGGGCCCTGGTCGCCGTACGCGGTCCGGCTGCCCGGCGGGGGTGACCCCGGGGCGCTGGCCGCGGTCCGGGACGGGCGTGCGGGCGTGCAGGACGAGGGCAGCCAACTGTCCGCGCTCGCGCTGCTCGCCGCACCGCCGGACGGCCCGGACCGGTCCTGGCTCGACCTCTGCGCCGGCCCCGGTGGCAAGGCCGCCCTCCTGGGCTGTCTGGCCGCCACCAGCCGGCCGGGGGGTGCGCGCTCAGCTGGGGCGGCCGCCCGCCTGCTGGCGGTGGAGGTGTCCGCGCACCGGGCCCGGCTCGTCGCCGCCGCGACGGCCGGCCTGCCAGTGCGCGTCGTGCGGGCCGACGGGACCGTGCCCGCCTGGCCGGCCGGCGGCTTCGACCGGGTGCTGCTCGACGCCCCCTGCACCGGCCTCGGCGCGCTCCGCCGCCGCCCGGAGGCCCGCTGGCGCCGCCGCCCGGAGGACGTCGCCGGGCTGGCCGCCCTGCAGCGCCGGCTGCTGCACTCCGCGCTCGCCGCCGCCCGCCCGGGCGGCCTGGTCGGGTACGTGGTCTGCTCCCCGCACCCGGCCGAGACCCGGGACGTGCTCGACGACGTGCTCGCCGACGGGACCGCCGACCCGCTGGACACCCGCCCGCTGCTCGGCGGGGTCCCCGACCTCGGCGCCGGGCCGGCCGTCCAGCTCTGGCCGCACCGGCACGGCACCGACGCCATGTTCTGTGCGGTCCTGCGCCGCCGGTGACCGGCTGGCGGCGCCGGTAGGGTGGCGCCCGTGCCCCCGATGATCGCGCCGAGCCTGCTCTCGGCCGACTTCGCCCGGCTGGCCGACGCGGCCGCCTCCGTCCGCGGCGCCGACTGGCTGCACGTCGACGTGATGGACAACCACTTCGTGCCCAACCTCACGATCGGCCTGCCGGTCGTCAAGGCGCTGCGGGCCGCCACCGACCTGCCGCTCGACTGCCACCTGATGATCGAGGACCCGGACCGGTGGGCCCTGCCGTACGCGGCCGAGGGCGGCGCCCGCAACGTGACCGTGCACGCGGAGGCGGCGGCCGACCCGGCGCGGCTGGCCCGCGACCTGCGCGCGGCCGGCGCCATGGCCGGGCTCGCGATCAAGCCGGGCACGCCGCTGGAGCCGTACCTGGACGTGCTGACCGGCTATGACACGCTGCTGGTGATGACGGTGCAGCCGGGCTTCGGCGGCCAGGAGTTCCTCGCCGAGGTGCTGCCCAAGGTGCGCGCGGCCCGCCGCCGGGTGCAGACCGGCCACCTGCGGCTGCACATCGAGGTGGACGGCGGCGTCAACGCCAGCACCATCGAGGCGGCGGCCGAGGCGGGCGCCGACGTCTTCGTCGCCGGCTCCGCGGTCTTCTCCGCGGCCGACCCGGAGCGGGCGGTGGCCGACCTGCGCGAGCTCGCGGCCGGCACCGGCTGACCGCGGTGTTCACCGGCATCGTCGAGGAGCTCGGCGAGGTGGTCGAGGTGGTGGCCGGCCCGACCACCCGGATCACCGTCCGCGGCCCGGTGGTCGCCGGCGACACGGCTCGCGGCGACTCGATCGCGGTCAACGGCGTCTGCCTGACCGTGGTCGACGTGGCCGCTGGCAGCTTCAAGGTGGACGTGGTCGCCGAGACGCTGAGCCGCAGCTCGCTGGCCGAGGTGGCCGCCGGCGACACGGTCAACCTGGAGCGCGCCGCCACGCTGGCCACCCGGCTCGGCGGGCACCTCGTGCAGGGGCACGTGGACGGGGTGGGCACGCTGCTCGAGCGCACCGCCGGTGGCCGGATCCGGGTCGGGATCCCGCCTGACCTGAGCCGCTACCTGGTGGAGAAGGGCTCGGTCGCGGTCGACGGCGTCAGCCTCACCGTCGTGGAGGCGGGGGACCGCCACTTCACCGTCGCGCTCATCCCGACCACGCTCGCGGTCACCACGCTCGGCCGGACGCCGGTGGGCGGCCGGGTCAACCTCGAGGTGGACGTGATCGCCAAGTACGTGCAGCGGCTGCTGTCCGGCACCGGCAGTACGGTCAACGGGGGACGACAGGAGGACGACGGGTGAGCGCGTTCGGCACGGTCGAGCAGGCAATCGCGGACGTCGCGGCCGGGCGGGCGGTGGTGGTCGTCGACGACGAGGCCCGGGAGAACGAGGGCGACCTCATCGTCGCCGCCGAGCTCGCCACCCCGGAGCTGATCGGCTTCATGGTGCGCTGGACCAGCGGGGTGCTGTGCGCGCCGCTGACCGCCGCCGACTGCGACCGGCTGGCGCTGCCCCCGATGCACCACCGCAACGAGGACCGCAAGCAGACCGCGTTCACCGTCTCGGTCGACGCACGCGACAAGACCACCACCGGCATCTCGGCGGCGGAGCGGGCGCACACCATCCGGCTGCTCGCCGACCCGGGCACCGGGCCCGACGACCTGACCCGGCCGGGCCACGTCTTCCCGCTGCGTGCGGCCGAAGGCGGCGTGCTGCGCCGGCCCGGCCACACCGAGGCCGCTGTCGACCTGGCCCGGCTCGCCGGCCTGCGGCCGGCCGCGACGCTCTGCGAGGTGGTCAACGACGACGGCTCCTGCATGCGGCTGCCGGAGCTGGTCCCGTTCGCCCGGGAGCACGGGCTGACGCTGATCTCGGTCGCCGACCTGATCATGTACCGGATGCGCACCGAGCGGCAGGTGCACCGCCTCGCCGAGGCGCGGATCCCGACCACGTACGGGGAGTTCCGGGCGATCGGGTACGGCTCCGACCTCGACGACCGGCAGCACGTCGCGCTGGTCGCCGGCGACCTGGTGGACGGCAAGGTGGCCGATGGGGACCAGCTGCTGGTCCGGGTGCACTCCGAGTGCCTGACCGGGGACGTCTTCGGCTCGCTGCGCTGCGACTGCCAGTCCCAGCTGGACGCCGGGCTGGCGGCGGTCGCCGCCGAGGGCCGTGGGGTGGTGCTCTACATACGCGGGCACGAGGGGCGTGGCATCGGCCTGCTACACAAGCTCCAGGCGTACCAGCTGCAGGACGCGGGCGAGGACACGGTCGACGCCAACCTGTCGCTGGGGCTGCCGGCCGACGCCCGGGACTACGGCACCGGCGCGCAGATCCTGGTCGACCTCGGGGTCCGGACGATGCGGCTGCTCACCAACAACCCGGCGAAGCGGGCCGGGCTGGAGGGGTACGGGCTGCGGATCGCCGAGCGGGTGCCGCTGCCGGTGCACCCGACCCGGGACAACCTGCGCTACCTGCGGACGAAGCGCGACCGGATGGGCCACGACCTGCCCTCGGCGCTGTGAGCGAGCGGACACCGTGAGCGGGCAGGGACGGCCCGCGCCGGCGGGTGTCGACGCCATCGGCCTCCGGCTGGGCGTCGCCGTCACCCGCTGGCACGCGGAGCTCACCGGCCGGCTGCTGGAGCGCGCGCTCGCCGCGGCGAAGGAGTGCGGGGTCGACGATCCGCTGGTGGTCCGCGTCGCCGGCTCCGTGGAGCTGCCGGTCGTCGCGCAGGAGCTCGCCCGGCACTGCGACGCCGTGGTGGCGCTCGGCGTCGTCGTCCGCGGTGGGACGCCCCACTTCGACTACGTCTGCCGCTCGGTGACCGACGGGCTGACCCGGGTCGCGCTGGACGAGCGCACCCCGGTCGGCAACGGCGTGCTGACCTGTGACACGGTGGAGCAGGCGGTCGAGCGCAGCGGCGGGCCCGGCAGCCGGGAGGACAAGGGCTGGGAGGCCACCGTGGCGGCACTGGACGCGGCACTCGTGCTGCGCGGCGTGCGACATCGGCAGGCCATGCCCCCGTCCTGACGGACCGGTCCCTGGAGTGCCCGTGCTCTCGCTCGTGCTGCCCAAGGGGTCGCTGGAGAAGGCGACCCTCGACCTCTTCGACGCCGCCGACCTGGGCGTCCGCCGAGGCTCGGACCGCGACTACCACGCGGCCATCGACCACCCGGGCATCGAGCGGGTGCGGTTCCTGCGCCCGCAGGAGATCCCCGAGTACGTCCAGCAGGGACTCTTCGACGTCGGCATCACCGGCCGCGACTGGATCACCGAGACCGAGTCCGACGTCGTCTCGCTCGGCGAGCTGCACTACAGCAAGGCCACCTCGGACCCGGTCCGGGTCGTGCTCGCGGTGCCGCGGGACGCGCCGTGGCATGGCCCGGCGGACCTGCCGGAGGGGGTGCGGATCTCCACCGAGTTCCCGTCGCTGACCCGGCGGTACCTGGAGCGGCACGGGGTCAAGGCGGTGGTGGTCCCGTCGTACGGGGCGACGGAGGCGAAGGTGCCGGACATCGTCGACGCGGTGGTCGACCTCACCGAGACCGGCTCGTCGCTGCGCAAGAACGGGCTGCGGATCCTGGACACGCTGCTCACCTCGTACACGGAGCTGGTCGCGAACCAGGCGGCCTATGCGGACCCGGTGAAGCGGGCCGCGATGCAGGACGTCGTGCTGCTGCTGCAGGGCGCGATCCGGGCCCGCGGGCAGGTGCTGGTGAAGCTCAACGTGGCCGCCGCCCGGCTGACCGACGTGCTGGCGGTGCTGCCGGCGATGTCGTCGCCGACCGTCACCAGGCTGGCGTCCGGCGACATGAACGCGGTCGAGTCGGTGGTGCCGAAGCGCGGGGTGAACACGCTGATCCCGGCGCTGCGCGCGGCCGGTGCCCGGGACATCCTCGAGCTGCCCATCACCAAGATCGTCGAGTGACCCCGGGGCCGGGTCCGCGTCCGGACCGGGAGCGGTCCGGGGCCGGCAGCCCCGCCGTGCCGGTGGCGCTCGCCGCGACCCTGCTCGGCGGGACGCTCTTCGCGCTGCAGGGCCGGCTCAACGGTGAGCTGGCGGACCGGGCCGGCTCGGCGCTGTGGGCCGCGCTGGTCTCCTTCGGCTCCGGGTTGGTCGTCGTCGGCGCGCTGGTCGCGGCGGTCCCGGCCACCCGCCGGGCGGTCCGCCCGGCGCTGGCGAACCGGCTGCCCTGGTGGACCTACTGCGGCGGCTTGTCCGGAGCGACCGTGGTCACCGTCGCCGCGCTGGCCGTACCCGTCGTCGGGGTGGCCACCTTCACCGTCGGGCTGGTCGCCGGGCAGGCGGTCGGCGGCCTGGTCGTGGACCGGTCCCGGCTCGGCCCGGGCGGCCCGCGCCCGCTGTCGCCGGCCCGGGTCGGCGGTGCCGCGGTGGCCGTGCTCGCCGTCCTGGTCATCCGGCTCGGGCACGGCACCGGGCCGGCATCCGCCGGCGCCGTCCTCGGTGTGCTGCTCGCCTCGTCGGCGGCCGGCGCCGGCCTGGCGGTCCAGCAGGCGCTGAACGGCCGGGTCCAGCGGGCCACCGGCTCGGCGCTGATCGCCGGCTGCGTCAACTTCCTGGTCGGTACGGTCGCGCTGGTGCTCGCCTTCGGCGCCGCGCTGCTGGCCGGCGCCGGGCCGGACCGGTGGTGGCCCGGCCCGGCCGGGTTGTACGCCGGCGGGACGCTCGGCGTCGTCTACATCACCGTCGCCGCGTGGGCGGTCCGCGGCCTCGGCGTGCTGCGGCTCGCCCTGAGCACGGTGGCCGGCCAGCTGGCCGGTGGCCTGCTCATCGACCTGGTCAGCCCGGGGCGAGCCGGCGGGGTGGACGCCGCCACCCTTGCCGGCGTCGTGCTCACCCTCGCCGGCGTCGCCCTCGCCGGCCGGCGAGCGGCTCAGAGCAGGTCGCGGCCGCGGACCAGCAGCAGCGAGACCGCCGCGAAGACCACCAGGTAGCCCGCGGTCAGGCCGGTCGCCACCGGTCCGGACAGCGCGGCCAGCACGCCCGGGGCGCCACCCTGGGCGTCCCCGACCGCGCCCAGCGCCCCGGCCAGCGAGCCCGCGGCCGAGCCGGGCAGCCGGTCGGTCACGCCCTCGATGGCGGGCAGCGCGGCGGCGACGCCGCGGAGCAGGTTCTCCACCACCAGCGACCACACCAGGCCCAGACCGACGGCCAGCGCGGGTCCGCGGGCGAGCACGCCGACGAGCACGCCGGCGGCCGTCCACATGCCGAGGATCAGCAGGCCGCCGCCGTACGAGCGGGCCAGGTCGGCCAGGCCCGGCAGGGCGCCGGAGCCGCCCTCCACCGCCGCGATCGCCGAGGACATCGCCAGGTCGACGCCGATCGTGACCAGCACGATGCCGCCGACCACGACGGCGAGCGAGATCAACGTGCCGCCGAAGGCGGCCGATCGGCTCGGTCCCTGGGTGAGCACGGTCTTCCAGGTGCCCCAGCCGTAGCCGCTGCCGACGGCCAGCGCGCCGAGGATCATCACGATCGCGCCGCCGAACATCGGCATGCCCTGCACGAGCACGTCCGGGACCGCGCCGGGCAGCAGGCTGTCGAGCCGTACCCCGGCCGCCGCGGGCCCGGTGGTCTCGCCGGTCCGGTAGCTGATCCAGTCGAAGACGTACCCGAAGGCGAGGCTGAGCGCGGACCAGACGCCGACCAGCACCCAGGTCGCCGGCCAGCGCAGCAGCCGGCGCAGCTCGGCGCGGGTGCTGCGGACCAGCGCCAGACCTGGTGCCGGTGCCCTGCTCGTTCGGGTGGTGGGACCCGCGATCGTGGTGGCGGTCATGCCGGAACCTCCGTCCTGTCGGCCGCGCCGGCCGTCGTGCTGGTGGTCGTCCTGGTGGTCGTCCTGGTGGTCGCCCTGGTGGTGAGGTCGAAGAAGACCTCCTCGAGCGACCGCTCGACGTGGTGCAGCTCGGTGATGTCGACGTCCTCAGCGACCAGCGCGCGGGCCAGCTCGGGGACCAGCTCCAGCGACGCGGCGAGCCGCAGGCCGCGCCCGGCGCCGGGATCGGCCGGCGGCTCCTCGACCACCTCGACCGCGTCGTCGCCGACCAGCCGCATCGCGACCGCCAGCGCCCGGTCGAGCGGCCGGGCCCGCAGCAGGATGCCGGTGGAGCCGCGCAGCTCGGTGACGGTGCTCTGCACCAGCAGCCGGCCGTCGTCGATGATCCCGACCCGGTCGCAGATCTCCTGCACCTCCGCGAGCAGGTGGCTGGACAGCAGCACGGTCTGCCCGCCGGCGGCGACGTCCACGAGCAGCCGCCGCATGTCCGCCATCCCGGCCGGGTCCAGCCCGTTGGTCGGCTCGTCCAGCACCAGCAGGTCCGGGTCGCCGAGCAGCGCGGCCGCGACGCCGAGGCGCTGCTTCATGCCCAGCGAGTACGCCCGGAAGCGGTCGCCGCCGCGTGCGGACAGGTCGACCCGATCGAGGACCCGGTCCACCTCCCACTCCGGCAGCCCGCGGTAGCGAGCCAGGACCCGCAGGTTCTCCCGGCCGGACAGGTATGGGTAGAAGCCGGGCCCCTCGACCAGCGACCCGGTCCGGGCCACCGCGACCGGGTCGCCCGGCGCCAGCCCGTGCACCAGCGCCCGGCCGGACGTGGGTCGGATCAGGCCGAGCAGCATCCGCAGGGTGGTGGTCTTGCCCGCACCGTTCGGCCCGAGGAAGCCGTACACCTCGCCGCGGCGGACGGTCAGGTCCACCGCGTCGACCGCGCGGCGCGGGCCGAACGTCTTGGTGAGCCGGTGCGTGCTCACGATCGTCTCCGTCATGCCGTCGATCCTTCGGGCCGCCGGCCGGCCGGTCGTCCACCGCTCGCCGGCACCCCGGTACGCAGATCCGCGTAGACCGGCTGCGCGGCACCGCGGACGCCACGCCGTCGTCGGCCGCCATAGGGTCGGCGGGTGCGGACGGACCGGGCCACCGGCAGCCGGCGCTGCCAGCGCTGGCTGGTCCTGGTGCCGGCGGTGCCGCTGCTGGTCGTCTGCCTGGGTGGCACCCGCGCGGCGGCGGAGAACCAGGCCGTCGTCCCGACCAGCTGGGCGTACGTGCTCGCCGCCGGCGCGGCGCTGACCCTGCTGCTGCGCCGCCGCACCCCGCTGGTGGGCCTGACCGCCGCGGCCCTGACCACCGGGGCGTACCTGCTGCTGGACTACCCGTACGGGCCGATCCTCTTCGTCGGCCCCGCCTGGGCCTGGTGCCTGGCCGCCGTCATGCCACTGCGCCGGGCGGTGCCTTGGCTGGCCGGCTTCGGCGGGCTGGTGGTCGCGGCCGCGGCGCCCCGGCTGGTCGTCGACCAGGGCTGGCCCGGGCTGCTGGCCTGGTCCGGGCTGATGGTCGGCGTGCTGTCCGCCGGGGCGGCGACCGGCTTCGCGCTGGCGGCCCGGCAGCGCTCGGAGGCGGCCGCCCGGACCGAGATCGCCCGCCGGGCGGTCAGCGAGGAGCGGCTGGCCATGGCCCAGGACGTGCACGACGGGGTCGGCCACACGCTGGCGGTCATCGCCATGCACGCCGGGGTCGCCGCGCACGTCATCGACCGGGACCCGGCGCGGGCGAAGGAGCTGCTCGCCGCGGTCGCCGCCACCTGCCGGGAGGCGCTGGACGGCCTGCGCGCCGACCTCGACCGGCTGCGGCGCCCGGACGACGGCGCCGCCCGCAGCCCCGGTCCGGGGCTCGCCGACCTCCCGGTGCTGCTGGACCGGATGCGGGACGGGGGCCTGCGGCTGGACGTCGAGCTCCCGGAGCCCGCGCCGGACGGGCTGCCATCGGACGTGGGCGCCGCCGCGTACCGGATCGTGCAGGAGTCGCTGACGAACGTGCTGCGTCACGCGGGTACCGCGGAGGCCTCCGTCCGGATCCGGCTCGACGGCGTCCTGCTGGTGGAGATCGAGGACCGGGGCACCGGACCGGCCGCCGCGGCGGCGTCGACCGTGTCCGGCGGGTCGGTCGCGCCGACCATGCCGACCGGGACCGGGATCGCCGGGATGCGCCGCCGGGCCGAGTCGCTGGGCGGGTCGCTGACCGCCGGGCCGCGGGCCGGCGGCGGGTTCCTGGTCCGGGCCGAGCTGCCACCCCGTACCGTCGCCGGCACCGGCTGACCGGCCCGGGAGGACCGAGGTATCCGAGATGTCCGAGGTATCCGAGGGGTGCGAGGCGACCGAGGGGTGCGGGCCGGACCGCCCGATCCGGGTCGTGGTCGTCGACGACCAGGCGCTGGTCCGGATGGGGCTGCGGGCGCTGCTGGAGACCGAGCCGGGCATCGAGCTGGCCGGCGAGGCCCAGGACGGCCGGGCCGGGCTCGCCACAGTACGGCGGACCGTGCCCGACGTCGTGCTGATGGACATCCGGATGCCCGTGCTGGACGGGCTGGCCGCGCTGCGGGAGATCACCGCGGACCCGGCGCTGGCCGCGGTGCGTGTCGTGGTGCTCACCACCTTCGAGCTGGACGAGTACGTCTTCGAGGCGCTGGCGGGCGGCGCCAGCGGCTTCGTGCTGAAGGACGCCGACCCGGCCGAGTTGCTGCGGGCGGTCCGGGTGGTGGCCGACGGCGGCTCGCTGCTGTCGCCGAGCGTGACCCGCCGGGTGATCGAGCGCTTCTCCGGCGGCGGTCGCCGCGGCGCACCGCACCCGCGGCTGGGCGAGCTCACCGAGCGGGAGCGGGAGACGGTCGCCTGGGTGGCCACCGGCCGGTCCAACGACGAGATCGCCGACGCTCTCGTGATCAGCCCGGCGACGGTACGCACGCACGTCAGCCGGGCGATGCTCAAGCTCGGCGCGCGCGACCGCGCCCAGCTGGTCGTCTTCGGCATCGAGTCCGGCCTGCGCGTCGACACCACCTGACCGACCCGCCCGGCCTCCCGACCCGCCCGCCCGGCCAGCCCGACCCTGCCGGCTCGAGCTGCCCGACCTCCCCGGCCCGCCCGGCCCAGCCGGCCTCCCGACCCAGGCCGGCCGGTCGGGTCGGTCGGGTCCGTCGGGTCGGCCGCCGCGGTCGGCGGTCGCACCGGCCTGACCGACTGGTCGCCGGTGCCCGCGGCCGGGCAGGATGGATCGGTGAGCAGCTCGCCGGACGGGTCCGCCGGGACCCGCGCCGTGCGGGCGCACCCGGTCCGCCTCCGTCGCCTTGCCGTCATCCTCGCCGTCCTGGTCACCGGCACCTTCGTTGTCATCGCGGTCCTGCTCGGCAACACCACCAGCGAGGGCGTCTCGTTCGGCGCGGCCGACCAGGTCGCCATGGTGCTGCTCGGCCTCTTCATCGCCGGCGGCATCCTGCTCATCGCCCGTCCGTCGGTCGTCGCCGACGAGCACGGCCTGCGGGTCCGCAACATTCTGATCTCGCACGACGTCCCCTGGGAGGTCGTCCGCGCCGTCGCCTTCCGCGACGGCTCCCGCTGGGCGACCCTCGAGCTCGCCGACGACGACCAGCTCGCGCTGCTCGCCGTCCAGGCCTCCGACGGCGAGCGCTCGGTCACCACGGTCCGGGCGCTGCGTGCCCTCCAGGCCCGCCACGCCACTGGGGAAGGCCATGCCCCCGGCGGGCGTTCACATGGGGTAACCTGAACAGGACGACCAGCTTCCGCCTCGTGCGGAGGTGTGCAAGTGGAGCCCCGCTCCCACCCGAGCCGCTGCCGTCCAGCTGCCGGGTCCGGTCCCGCCGAGGTGATCTTCCCGCCGCGGCGGTCACGGTGCCGCCGCTTCGCGGCACACCGGTCGGCCGGTCGAGTACGGGCTTCCATGAGCACGGTCCCGTGACCGCTCACCGAGGAGGCCCCATCAGCACCGAGCCCCGCATCAACGACCGGATCCGCGTCCCCGAAGTGCGGCTCGTCGGTCCCGAGGGCGAGCAGGTCGGCATCGTGCGCATCGAGGATGCGCTCCGTCTGGCACAGGAGTCCGAGCTCGACCTCGTCGAGGTCGCGCCGATGGCCCGGCCGCCGGTCTGCAAGCTCATGGACTACGGCAAGTTCAAGTACGAGAGCGCGCAGAAGGCGCGTGAGGCCAGGCGCAACCAGGCCCTCACGGTCATCAAGGAGATGAAGCTCCGGCCGAAGATCGACCCGCACGACTACGCGACCAAGAGGGGTCACGTCGAGCGGTTCCTGCGTGCGGGCGACAAGGTCAAGGTCACCATCATGTTCCGCGGCCGGGAGCAGTCCCGGCCTGAGCTCGGCTTCCGGTTGCTGCAGCGGCTCGCTGACGACATCCAGGAGCTCGGCTTCGTCGAGTCCTCGCCCAAGCAGGACGGCCGCAACATGGTGATGGTCGTCGCCCCGCACAAGAACGCCAAGGTGGTGCGTGCCTCCCGCGAGGTCACGCCCATGCCCGAGACGGCCGGCTGATCCCAGCCGGGTCGGCCGACAGGAGAATCCCGCCACCATGCCGAAGAACAAGACCCACAGTGGCACCGCGAAGCGCGTCCGGGTGTCCGGCGGCGGCAAGCTGCTCCGCCAGCACACCAATCGCCGCCACCAGCTCGAGCACAAGCCGAGCACGCGCACCCGGCGGCTCGCCGGTCTGACCGAGATCGCGCCGCAGGACGCCAAGCGCATCCGGAGGCTGCTCGGACGAGGCTGACGACAGCCGACCCGGCCGGTCGCTGACCGCGGCCCACGCCCACACCACTCCGCCGCCCCGGTCCCCGGCGCGGCGCCGGAAGACGAGGACAGACACCAGTGGCACGCGTGAAGCGGGCGGTCAACGCCCAGAAGAAGCGGCGGACGACGCTGGAGGCGGCCAGCGGCTACCGCGGGCAGCGCTCCCGGCTCTACCGCAAGGCGAAGGAGCAGCTGCTCCACTCGTCCAACTACGCCTTCCGGGACCGGCGGGCGCGCAAGGGCGACTTCCGCCAGCTGTGGATCACCCGGATCAACGCCGCGGCGCGCGCGAACGGCATGACCTACAACCGGTTCGTCCAGGGGCTGAAGGCCGCGGGCCTCGAGGTCGACCGCAAGGTGCTCGCGGACCTGGCCGTGACCGACCCGACCGCGTTCACCGCGCTGGTACGGACCGCGCGAGCGGCGCTGCCCGCCGCCGAGGCCGGCGGCACCGCTGCCTGACGCCACTCGTGCGGCCGCCGGTCGGAGCGCCGCACCGGACCTGGACCCCGGGCCGGCGCGGCGCCGCCGTTCCCGCCCCCACCCGCCGGCTCCACCGGGCGTCCGCAGCCCCCGCACGTGGCTCGTCGGGTCGGACCCGGTCGGCTGCTGCCCCGACCGCTCGGGGCCGCCGCAGCTGCCCGCGGACGCGCGGGCGGTCGGCTGCCGTGTCGAGGCGAGCGAGGCCCGTGTGAGCCGCGCCGGTCCATACACCGAGCGCACCCCGCGGGTCGCTGCCGCCCGCCGGCTCGTCCGGCGCGCCGGACGGGACGAGACCGGCGACTTCCTCGCCGAGGGGCCGCAGGCGGTCCGGGAAGCGCTCACCGGCGCGCTGACCGGCGCCCTCGCTCCGCCCCGCGAGCTCTTCGCCACCCCGGACGCGCTCGCCCGCCACCGCGACCTCGCTGAGCTCGCATATCGCGCCGGCGTGCCCGTCTCGGAGGTGACCCCGCGGGCCGCGGCGGCGCTGTCCGAGACGAGCACCCCGCAGGGTCTCGTCGCGGTCTGCCAGGCCGTGGACGTCCCGCTGGCCACCGCTCTGGCCGGGCGTCCCGCGCTGGTCGCCGTCCTCGCCGACGTCCGGGATCCCGGCAACGCCGGCACGGTGCTCCGCAGCGCCGACGCCGCCGGTGCCGACGCTGTGGTGCTCGCGGGCGGCAGCGTGGACCCGTACAACGGGAAAGCGGTCCGGGCCAGCGCCGGTAGCCTCTTCCACCTTCCGGTGGTCCGCGCCGCCGACCTCCTCGCCGCACTCGCCGCCGCCCGGGCCGCCGGCCTGGCCGTGCTGGCCGCGGACGGCGCCGGCGAGGACGACCTGGACCAGCTCGCCGAGTCGGGCGGCCTCGCCACCCCGACCGCATGGCTCTTCGGCAACGAGGCGTGGGGCCTGCCCGCCGCCGTCGGCGCGCTGGCCGACCGCCGGGTGCGCATCCCGATCTCGCCCAGGGCGGAGAGTCTGAACCTTGCAGCCGCCGCGGCCGTATGTCTTTTCGCGTCGGCGCGCGCCCTGCGCAGGGATCGGGCCGGCGCCGCGCGACCGGACGTCGGCGGCGCCGGCCGACCGGGAGCTGGTGGCGCGGACCACCCGGGGCGTGCTATGCCCTGAGGGGGCATTGCCACCAAGCTGGGCACCGCAGGCCAGGGCCATGAGGGGGGACCGCCCTGCTGAACAGGTACGACGAGTTGCCCGACGGCGTCCTCGTGGCCGGGCCGGACGGCCGTGTCGTCGAGCTGAACCGGGCTGGCCGCCGCCTGCTCGGGCTGGCCGGCACGGACGCCGCCGGCCGGGACTACCGCGACGTGCTGCCGCTCGTGGACGCCGCCGGGTCGAACTGGTGGAGCTGCATCGACCCATACCGGGGGCTGCGCAGCCGGACCGGCCACCCGGAGCGGCTGCTGGAACTGCGCGCGGGACCCAGCGCTGGCCGGGAGCTGCTGGTCAGCGCCCGCTATGTCCGGGAGCAGGCGCGCGGGCCGGTGGTCCGGCTGGTCGTCGCCTTCCGGGACACCCGAGCCCGGCAGCGCGCCGACCGGGACCGCTCCGACCTCGTGTCGACCGTCGCGCACGAGATCCGCTCGCCGCTGACCACGGTCAAGGGCTTCACCTCGACGCTGCTGGCCAAGTGGGACCGGCTCGGCGAGGAGCAGAAGCTCGCCATGCTGGCCGCGGTGAACGCGGACGCCGATCGGGTCACCCGGCTGCTGTCCGACCTGCTGGACGTGTCGCGCATCGACGCCGGCCGGCTGCGGCTGCGGCCGCAGGTCGTCGACGTGCCGGCCGCGGTGCGCCGCGTGCTCGCCGGGCGGGTGGCCAGCGGCGACCGGGACGACCGCTTCGCGCTGTCCGTCACCGGCCAGCTGCCGGAGACCTGGCTCGACCCGGACCGGGTCGCCCAGGTCTTCGCCAACCTGGTCGAGAACGCCGTGCGGCACGGCGCCGGCACAGTGGCGGTCGAGGTGGCGGCCGCGAAAACACCGGACGGCTCCGACGCGGTGCTGGTCACCGTGTCCGATGAAGGGCCCGGGATAGACGACGAGAGCCGGTCCCGGATCTTCTCCCGTTTCTGGCGCGGCGGGCACGCAGGCGGCAGCGGCCTGGGGCTCTACATCGTCAAGGGCATCGTCGAGGCGCACCGCGGGGTGGTCGAGGTGGACACCGCGCTTGGCGGGGGGGCGTGCTTCCGGGTGCTGCTGCCCGCCGGCGCCCCACCGTACGAGGAGCCAGCGGGCTGACCCGGACCGAAACCGGGTCGGGGCGGCGTCGGCCCGGTCCCTACACTTTCCAGCGTGTCCGCACCGCCACCCGACCTCGGGCCCGCCGCATCCTTGGCGCCCGAAGCGCTCGACTCCGCCGTTCGGCGGGCCGAGAAGGCCTTCGCCGAGGCGGCCGGGCTCGACGCGCTGACCAGGGCGAAGCCGGTGCACCTCGGCGACCGGGCGCCACTGCGGCTGGCCCGGCGCGGCATCGGCTCGCTGCCGCCGGCCGAGCGCTCGGACGCCGGCCGCCGGCTGAACGAGGCGCTGGCCGCGGCACAGGCCGCGTACGACGCGCGGCTGGCGAGGCTGACCGCAGAGCGGGACGCCCGGGTGCTGGCCGAGGAGGCCGTCGACGTCACGCTGCCCTGGGACCGCCGGCCCCGCGGCGCGCGCCACCCGATCAGTACGGTGGCCGAGCGGATCGCCGACGTCTTCGTCGCGATGGGCTATGAGGTGGCCGAGGGACCCGAGGTGGAGACCTCGTGGTTCAACTTCGACGCGCTGAACTTCGGCAAGGACCACCCCGCCCGCGCGGCCATGGACACCTTCTACGTGGCCGGCGAGGACGGCGCCGCGGACTCCGGGCTGCTGCTGCGCACGCACACCTCGCCGGTCCAGGCCCGGGTGCTGCTCGATCGGCAGCCTCCGGTCTACGTCGTGGTGCCGGGCAAGACCTTCCGGACCGACGAGCTGGACGCGACGCACAGCCCCGTCTTCCACCAGGTCGAAGGGCTGGCCGTGGACGAGGGCATCACGATGGCCCACCTGCGAGGCACCCTGGAGCACTTCGCCGCCGCCATGTTCGGCCCCGGGCTGAAGACCCGGTTCCGGCCGCACTTCTTCCCCTTCACCGAGCCGTCGGCGGAGTTCGACCTGCAGTGCTGGGTGTGCCGGGGCGCGTCCGTCCAGGACCCGGCGCGGCCGTGCCGGACCTGCAAGTCGGAGGGCTGGGTGGAGTGGGGCGGCTGCGGGATGGTCAACCCGCGGGTGCTCGTCGCCTGCGGTGTCGACCCGCGACGCTACAGCGGCTTCGCCTTCGGGATGGGCATCGAGCGCACGCTGATGGCGCGCCACGACGCCGAGGACATGCGGGACGTGGTCGAGGGCGACGTGCGCTTCACGCTGCCGTTCGGGATGGAGGTCTGAGGCGTGCGGTTGCCCCTGTCCTGGCTGCGTGAGCATGTCCGGCTGCCGGCCGAGCTCGGCCCGCGGGAGCTCGCGGCCGGCCTGATCCGGCTCGGTGTCGAAGTCGAGGCGGTCGAGCCGGTCGGCGACGACCTGGTCGGGCCGGTCGTCGTCGGCCGGGTGCTCGCGTACGAGGAGTTCACCGCGAGGAGCGGCAAGACCATCCGCTGGTGCCACGTCGACGTCGGCGAGGCCGGGCCGCGCGGCATCGTCTGCGGCGCGCGCAACTTCGCCGAGGGCGATCTCGTTGTCGTCGCGCTGCCCGGCGCGATGCTGCCCGGCGGCTTCGCCATCTCGGCCCGAACGACCTATGGCCACGTCTCCGACGGGATGATCTGCTCCGCCCGCGAGCTCGGTCTCGGTGACGACCACCTGGGCATCCTGGTGCTGCCGCCGGACCTCCCCGTCGGCGCCGACGCGGTCGAGCTGCTCGAGCTGCGGGACACCGTGCTGGAGATGGAGACCACCACGGACCGCGGCTATGAGATGTCGGTGCGCGGGATCGCCCGGGAGCTGTCCCACGCTTTCGACGCGCCGTACCGCGACCCGGCCGCCGACGTCGCGGTGCGGCAGCCGGACGACCGCGGCTGGCCGGTCCGGATCGAGGACCTGACCGGCTGCGACCGCTTCTCCGCCCGCGTCGTCACCGGCCTGGACCCGACCGCGCCGTCGCCGTTGTGGCTGCGTCGCCGGCTGCTGCTGTCGGGAGTCCGGGCCATCTCGCTCGCCGTCGACGTCACGAACTACGTGATGCTGGAGACCGGCCAGCCGATGCACGCCTTCGACCGGCACAAGGTGACCGGTGAGCTGGTGGTGCGCCGGGGCCGACCGGCGGAGCGGCTGGTCACCTTGGACGGCGTCGAGCGGGTCCTGGACCCTGACGACCTGCTGGTGACCGACGGGTCCGGGCCGGTGGCGCTGGCCGGGATCATGGGCGGCGCCAGCACCGAGATCGGTCCGGACACCACGGCGGTGATCCTGGAGGCGGCGCACTGGGATCCGCCGACGATCTCCCGAGGTGTCCGCCGGCACCGGCTGCCCAGCGAGGCGGCGAAGCGCTTCGAGCGGGGTGTCGACCCGGAGGTGGCCGCGGCGGCGCTGCAGCGCGCGTGCGACCTGCTCGAGACCTACGGCGGCGCGACGGTGGCGGCCGGCTTCACCGTGGCCGGCGTCCCCCTCCCGCCGGTGACGATCAGGCTGGCCGCCGACCTGCCGGAACGGACCGCCGGCATCCCGATCCCCGAGCCCACCGTCGTACGCCGGCTCGAACAGGTCGGCTGCGCGGTCGTCGGCTCCGGCACGCTGCGGGTGAGCCCACCGTCCTGGCGCGCGGACCTCGTCGACCCGGCCGACCTCGTCGAGGAGGTCGTCCGGCTGGAGGGCTACGAGTCGATCCCGCCCTCGCTGCCGGCGCCGCCGCCCGGCCGCGGGCTGACCGAGGTCCAGCGGGCCCGCCGGTCGGCGGGCCGGGCGCTGGCCGAGGCGGGCTATGTCGAGGTCCTCTCCCACCCCTTCGTCGCGCCCGGCGTCCACGACGCGCTCGGCCTGGACGAGGACGACCCGCGCCGGCGCGCCCTGCGGGTGGCCAACCCGCTGTCGGAGGCCGAGCCGGAGCTGCGCACGACCCTGCTGCCCGGACTGCTCGCCACCCTGCGGCGCAACGCCGGCCGCGGCAACCGCGACGTGGCGCTCTTCGAGACCGGGCTGGTCTACCTGCCCGCTGAGGACGCGCCGCCGCCGCCGGTACTCGGTGTGGACCGCCCGCCGACGTTTGACGAGCTGGCCCGGCTCGACGCCGCGCTGCCCGACCAGCCGACCCACCTGGCTGTCGCGCTCGCCGGCGCCGCGGATCCGGCCGGCTGGTGGGGGCCGGCCCGGCCGGCCGGGTGGGCCGACGCGGTGCAGGCCGCCCGCCTGGTCGCCGCCACCGTGCGGGTGGAGCTGACCGTCCGGGCCGCCCGGCAGGCTCCGTGGCATCCCGGCCGGTGCGCCGCGCTGCTGCGCGGGGACCTGGTCATCGGCTACGGGGGTGAGCTGCACCCGCGGGCGGTGTCGGCACTGGAGCTGCCGGAGCGGACCTGCGTGATGGAGCTCGACCTCGACGCGCTGGGAGTGGGCGCGGTCGTCCGGGCGCCGGTGCTCTCGACCTACCCACCGGCGCTGCTGGACGTCGCCCTCGTGGTGCCGGACGAGGCACCGGCCGCGGACGTGACCGCGGCCTTGCGGGACGGCGCCGGGTCGCTGCTGGAGTCGCTGCGGCTCTTCGACGTCTACACCGACGCCGGCCGGCTCGGGCCGGGCCGGCGGTCGCTCGCCTACTCGCTGCGCTTCCGCGCGCCGGACCGCACGTTGACAGTGCAGGAGGCGGCCGAGGCGCGCGATGCGGCGGTGGCCGAGGCTGCCCGGCGGACCGGCGCGGTCCTGCGCTCCTGAGCCGGCGGTCACGACGACCCCGCCGAGGTGCTCGAGCGTCCCGCGCCAGGACAGCGGCCTGAGCTCGTGACCGGGGACGAACTCCCGCACCCCGGTGCTCGGCGAGCAGGGGCCGCAACACGGCGCTGGGCCCGGCCGTGGCACCGCAGGCGTCCGCACCCCCGTCTTCAGGTATGCGCGCATAGGGTCGGACGTCTCCGGGGCGGTCACCAACGCGACTGCCACCCGCACCGCCTGGACCAGGACTTCTTCCATGCCGAGCACCATAGAGCGGACCTCTGACAAAACCAGGGCTCGCATAGAGATGCATCAGGAGGTATGTTCCTGCACATGGGAACGACGGTTGCGGTCGCCGGAGCCAGCGGCTACGCGGGTGGCGAGCTGCTGCGCCTGCTCGCCGGTCACCCCGACCTGCAGGTGGGTCCGGTGACCGCGCACGCCAGCGCGGGAGAGCGGCTCGGCGACCTGCACCCCCAGTTGGTCACCCTCGCCGACCGGGTGCTGGCGGCCACCAGCCCGCAGGGCCTTGCCGCCGCGGACCTGGTCCTGCTCGCGCTGCCGCACGGCGAGTCCGGCCGGCTGGCGGCGGCCCTCCCGACCGACCTGCCGATCGTCGACCTCGGCGCCGATCACCGGCTGACCGACCCGCGGGCCTGGGCGGCGGCGTACGGCGGGGAGTACGCCGGCAGCTGGACCTACGGGTTGCCCGAGCTGCCCGGGCAGCGGCGCGCCATCGCCGGGAGTCGTCGGGTCGCCGTCACCGGCTGCTACGCAGTCGCGATCACCCTCGCGCTCGCTCCGCTGATCGCCGCCGGCCTGGTGGAGTCCGACGACGTCGTGGCCGTGGCCGCCTCCGGCACGTCCGGAGCCGGTCGGAATGCAATGGCTCACCTGCTCGGCAGCGAGGTGATGGGGGATCTCTCGCCGTACAAGGCGGGTCGCCACCAGCACGTCCCCGAGATCCTGCAGGCGACCGGCGCTCGCTCGCTCTCGTTCACCCCGGTGCTGGCACCGATGCCGAGGGGCATCCTGGCCACCGTCACCGCCCGTCCGGCGAGCGCCGGGCTGGACGCGGACGACGTACGGCAGGTGCTCGCCGACGCGTACGCGCCGGAGCCGTTCGTGCACCTGCTCCCGGACGGCCGCTGGCCGCACACCGCCGCGACGCTCGGCAGCAACAGCGCCCACCTGCAGGCTACGGTGGACACGAGCTCCCGGCGGGTGGTCGTCTGCAGCGCGATCGACAACCTCGGCAAGGGCGCCGCCGGCCAGGCCGTGCAGTGCGCCAACCTCGTCCTCGGCCTGCCGGAGACCGCCGGCCTGAGTACGGACGGGGTGGCCCCGTGAGCGTGACCGTCGCCCGAGGCTTCCGGGCGTCCGGGGTCGCCGCCGGCATCCGGTCCGGCAGCGGACCCGATCTCGCCCTGGTCGTCAACGACGGCCCGCTCGACGCCGCGGCCGGGGTGCTGACCACCAACCGGGTCAAGGCCGCGCCGGTGCTGTGGACCCGGCAGGTGCTGACCACCGGCCGACTGACCGCCGTCGTGCTCAACGCCGGTGGCGCGAATGCCTGTACCGGCAGCGCGGGCTTCGCCGACACCCACGCGACCGCCGAGGCGGTGGCCAGCGCGTTGGGCATCGGCGCTGCCGACGTCGCGGTCTGCTCCACCGGGTTGATCGGCGAGCGGCTGCCGATGGACGCGGTCCTGCCCGGCGTGGACAAGGCGGCTGCCGCGCTGTCGGGGACGGGCGGCGACGATGCGGCCACCGCGATCCTGACCACCGACACGGTCGCCAAGACCGCGGCGGCCACCGTCGACGGCTGGACGGTCGGCGGCATGGCCAAGGGCGCCGGCATGCTCGCCCCTGGCCTCGCCACCATGCTCTGCGTCCTCACCACCGACGCCGCGGTCCACGCGGAGGACTGCGATGCGGCATTGCGGGCGGCGACCGCGCGGACCTTCGAGCGGGTCGACTCGGACGGCTGTATGTCCACCAACGACACGGTCCTGCTGCTGGCCAGCGGCGCCTCCCGGCGGACGGCCGCGCCGGGCGACTTCGCCGGGGCCGTCGAGCGGGTCTGCGCGGACCTCTGCCGCCAGCTGCTCGCCGACGCCGAGGGCGCCACCAAGGACGTGTCGGTCGAGGTGGTCGGCGCCGCCACCGAGGCGGACGCGGTCGAGGTCGGCCGTTCGGTCGCCCGCAGCAACCTGCTCAAGTGCGCGCTCTTCGGCAACGACCCCAACTGGGGCCGGGTGCTCGCCGCGGTGGGCACCACCTCGGCCGCCTTCGAGCCGGAGGCGCTGGACGTCGCGATCAACCAGGTCCAGGTCTGCCGCGCCGGCGCAGCCGGCGAGCCGCGCGAGCTGGTCGACCTGTCCGGTCGGGCCGTGCACGTCCTTGTCGACCTGCACGCCGGCGTGGCGACCGCGACGGTGTGGAGCAACGACCTGTCCCTGGCGTACGTCCACGAGAACTCGGCGTACTCGACATGACCGCGACCGAGATCCGGGACCGGCTCCCCGCGCTGGCCAAGGCGGCGACGCTGGTGGAGGCGCTGCCGTGGCTGGCGCGCTTCCATGGCGCCGTCGTCGTCCTGAAGTACGGCGGCAACGCGATGACCGATCCCGCGCTGCAGCGGGCGTTCGCCGAGGATGTCGTCTTCCTCCGGTACGCCGGGCTCCGGCCGGTCGTGGTGCACGGCGGCGGCCCGCAGATCACCGCCCAGCTGGACCGGCTCGGCATCGCCTCGGAGTTCCGGGGCGGTCTGCGGGTGACCACGCCGGAGGCCATGGAGGTGGTCCGGATGGTCCTCGTCGGCCAGGTGAATGGCGACGTGGTCCGGCTGGTGAACGACCACGGCCCGTTCGCCGTCGGCCTGTCGGGTGAGGATGGTGGGTTGTTGACCGCGCAGCGCCGGACCACCGCGGTCGGCGGCGAGGAGGTCGACCTCGGCCTGGTCGGGGACGTGACCGAGGTGGACCCGGGCACGGTCCGGGCGCTGATCGCGGACGGCCGGATCCCGGTGGTGGCGACGGTGGCCCGGGGCGCGGACGGCGCGGCGTACAACGTGAACGCGGACAGCGCCGCCGCGGCGATCGCGGTCGCGCTCGGCGCGCAGAAGCTCGTCGTGCTCACCGACGTCGAGGGTCTGTACGCGTCGTGGTCGGCCGCGGGCGGCGACCCCGGCGACGTGGTCAGCGAGATCACCGCCTCCGAGCTGGAGGCGCTGCTCCCGACGCTGACCGCGGGAATGGCACCGAAGATGGAGGCCTGCCTGCGGGCGGTCCGCGGCGGCGTCGCGCAGGCGCACGTGCTGGACGGCCGGGTGCCGCACGCGGTCCTGGTCGAGGTCTTCACCGACTCCGGCGTCGGCACGATGGTGCTGCCCGATGCAGGTGCCCGGTGACCGCCGCCGAGGCGCTGACCGCCCGCTGGGACGCGGTCATGATGCCCAACTACGGGACCCCGCCGGTCGCCGTCGCCCGCGGCCAGGGCTGCCGGGTCTGGGACGCCGACGGCCACGAGTACCTGGACCTCATCGCCGGCATCGCCGTGTCCGCGCTCGGCCACGCCCATCCGGCGCTGGTGGAGGCGGTCTGCCGGCAGGTCGGCACGCTCGCGCACAGCAGCAACCTGGCCCTGCACGAGCCGGGCATCCGGCTGGCCGAGCGGCTGGTCGCGCTGCTCGGCGGTGGCGGCCGGGTGTTCTTCGGCAACGACGGCGCGGAGGCCAACGAGGCGGCGTTCAAGCTGGCCCGCCGGCACGGCCGGGCGCTCGACCCGACCGGCGGCCGGCTGGAGCTGGTGGCCGCCGAGGGCGGCTTCCACGGCCGGACCTTCGGCGCGCTCGCGCTGACCGGGTCGCCGGCGAAGCGGGCGCCGTTCGCCCCGCTGCCCGGCCCGGTGACCTTCGTGCCGTACGGGGACGCCGACGCGCTGCGCGCGGCGGTCAGCGAACGGACCGCCGCCGTCTTCCTCGAGCCGACCCTCGGCGAGGGCGGCGTCGTGCCGCCGCCGACGGGGTACCTGCGGGCGGCCCGCGCCGCCTGCGACGCCACCGGCGCGCTGCTCGTACTCGACGAGGTGCAGAGCGGGATCGGACGGACCGGCGCCTGGTTCGCACACCAGTCGGAGGGCATCCGCCCGGACGTCGTCACGGTGGCCAAGGGACTCGGCGGCGGCCTGCCGATCGGTGCCTGCATCGGGCTGGGTGACGCGGGCGTCCTCTTCGCGCGGGGCGACCACGGCAGCACCTTCGGCGGCAACCCGGTGTCCGCTGCGGCGGCGCTCGCGGTGCTGGACACCATCGAGCGGGACGGGCTGCTGGCGTCGGTCCGTAGGGTGGGCGACCGGCTAGCCGCTGGCCTCGCGGCGATCGAGCACCCGCTGGTCAGTGGCGTGCGCGGCAGCGGCCTCTGGCGGGCGCTGGTGCTCACCGCCCCGGTCGCGGCGGAGATCGAGGCCTCGGCACGGCGGTCCGGCCTCCTGGTCAACGCGGTCCAGCCGGACGCGGTCCGGATGGCGCCGCCGCTGATCCTGTCGGCGGCCGAGGCCGATCAGGCGGTGGCCGGCCTGCGCGCCGCGGTCGAGGACGTGGCGGGGGTTACCGTCGGGGCCGCCAGCGCCGCCGGTGCATCGGGTGCCGGCGGCGGACCTGCCCAGGACAAAGGGGTCCGCTGATGCCTCGCCACTTCCTCCGCGACGACGACCTCGGCCCGGCCGAGCAGCTCGAGGTGCTCGACCTCGCCGACCGGGTCAAGGCCGACCGGTACGCGTTGACCCCGCTCGCCGGCCCCCGAGCGGTGGCCGTCCTGTTCGACAAGCCGTCCACCCGCACCCGGGTGTCCTTCAGCGTCGGCATCGCCGAGCTGGGCGGCTACCCGCTGGTGATGGAGGCGGTCGGCAGCCAGCTCGGTCGAGGCGAGCCGGTCGAGGACACCACCCGGGTGCTCGACCGGCAGGTCGCGGCCATCGTGTGGCGCACCTTCGGCCAGGACCGGGTGGCGGCCGCGGCCCGGGTGAGCCGGGTGCCGGTCGTCAACGCGCTGACCGACTCCTTCCACCCCTGCCAGGTGCTCGCCGACCTGCAGACCGTCCGCGAGCGGCTCGGCCGGCTGACCGGTGTGACGCTGGTGTACGTCGGCGACGGCGCCAACAACATGGCCCACTCGCTGCTGCTCGGCGGCGCGACCGCCGGCCTGCATGTCCGGGTCGGCACGCCGCACGGCTTCGACCCCGATCCCGCGGTGCTGGAGCGGGCCGCCCGCATCGCCGCGGAGACCGGAGCGTCGGTGCAGGTCGTGCGCGAGCCCAAGGAGGCGTTCGACGGCGCCGAGGTCGTGGTGACCGACACCTGGGTCTCCATGGGCCAGGAGGGCGAGGCGGGCAACCGGGCCGCGCCGTTCGTGCCGTTCGCCGTGACGCCCGAGGCGATGCAGCTGGCCGCCCCAGGGGCCGTCGTGCTGCACTGCCTCCCGGCGTACCGGGGGAAGGAGATTGCCGCCGAGGTTCTGGACGGCCCGCAGAGTGCGGTCTGGGACGAGGCGGAAAACCGGCTGCACGCGCAGAAGGCGCTGCTCGTCTGGCTGCTGGAGCGGTCGTGAGCCGGGCGAGGCGCACCGTCGCGGGGCGGCGCGGCCAGGCGCCGGTTGGCAAGACCGCGCGACTGGAGCTGATCCGGGCCCTGACCGGGGCGCAGCCGGTCGCCTCGCAGATGGAGCTGGCCGCGCTGCTCGCCATCGAGGGCATCAGCGTCACCCAGGCCACCCTGTCCCGCGACCTGGAGGAGCTCGGCGCGGTGAAGGTGCGGGCGGCCGACGGCGGACCGTCGGCGTACGTGGTGCCCGAGGACGGCACCCCGCCGCCGGTCCGTCTCGCGTCTGGTGGGGCGCCGGCGCGGCTGACCCGGCTGCTGGCCGAGCTGCTGGTGTCCGCGGAGGCGAGCGGCAATCTCGCGGTCCTGCGCACCCCGCCGGGGGCGGCCCACTTCCTCGCCTCCGCGATCGACCGGGCCGGCCTCGCCGAAGTTGTCGGCACCATCGCCGGCGACGACACCGTGCTGGTCGTGGCCCGGGCGACGGACGGCGGTGCCGGCGTCGCCGAGCAGCTGCGCGAGCTGTCCCACCGGCGCGCTCCCGAGTCGGCTCCACCCGGTCGACGACGACCCGGCGAGCCACCCGACTAGCCAGTCCCGAGCCCTGCCCGAGATACGAGGAGCACCCGTGACCGAGCGTGTCGTCCTGGCCTACTCCGGAGGCCTGGACACCTCCGTGGCGATCGGCTGGATCGCCGAGAAGACCGGTGCCGAGGTGGTCGCCGTCGCCGCCGACGTCGGCCAGGGCGGCGAGGACCTGGAGGTCGTCCGCAAGCGCGCCCTCGCCTGCGGCGCGGTGGAGTCCGAGGTGCTGGACCTGCGCGAGGACTTCGCCGACCGGTTCTGCCTGCCGGCGCTGCGCGCGGGCGCGCTCTACATGGACCGCTACCCGCTGGTCTCGGCGCTGTCCCGGCCGGTCATCGTGGAGGCGCTGGTGGCGGCCGCCCGGCGGTACGGCGCGGACACCGTCGCGCACGGCTGCACCGGCAAGGGCAACGACCAGGTCCGGTTCGAGGTCGGCGTCGGCGCGCTGGCGCCGGACCTCGACGTCCTCGCCCCGGTCCGGGACGCTGGGATGACGCGGGACGAGGCGATCGCGTTCGCCGAGCACCGGGGCCTGCCGCTGGACGTGTCCAGCCGCTCGCCGTACTCGATCGACCAGAACCTCTGGGGCCGAGCGGTGGAGACTGGCTTCCTGGAAGACCCGTGGAACGCGCCGATCGAGGGACTCTACTCCTACTCGGCGGACCCGGCGGTGCCGCGCGAGCCGGATGAGGTCGTCGTCCGTTTCGACGCCGGCGTGCCGACCGCGCTGGACGGTCGGCCGGTCAGCGTCCGGCAGGCGGTGGAGGAGCTCAACCGGCGGGCCGGCGGCCAGGGCGTTGGCCGGCTCGACATGGTCGAGGACCGCCTCGTCGGCATCAAGAGCCGCGAGGTGTACGAGGCGCCCGGCGCGCTCGCCCTGATCGCGGCGCACCGCGAGCTTGAGGACTTGACGGTCGAGCGGGACCTGCGCCGGTTCAAGCGGGGGGTCGAGCAGCGGTGGGCCGAGCTGGTCTACGACGGGCTGTGGTTCTCGCCGCTCAAGCGGGCGCTCGATGCCTTCGTCGACTCCTCGCAGGAGCACGTGACCGGCGAGGTGCGGCTGCGGCTGCACGGCGGCCGGGCGGTCGCGACCGGCCGGCGCAGCGACGCCGCGCTGTACGACTACGCCCTGGCCACGTACGACACCGGCGACACCTTCGACCAGACGCTGGCCCGCGGCTTCGTCCAGCTGTGGGGGCTGCCGAGCAGGATCGCGGCCCGTCGCGACCAGCTGACCGGCAACCCGGCGCCGGACCGCGTGGCCTCCGGCGGTGTGGCCGCCGGCGCCCCGGTCACCGGCAGTGCGGCCACCGGCGCCGCTGCGACGTCCGGGCCCGCTGACCCGCCGTGAGCGGCGGCGGCACCGGCGGTGCGACACTGGCCGGCGTGACGGACCAGGCCGGCTGGCTCGCTGGTGGGCCAGCCACCCGGCTGTGGGGCGGCCGGTTCACCGGCGGCCCGGCCGAGGCGCTGGCCCGGCTGTCGGTTTCCGTGCACTTCGACTGGCGGCTCGCGCCCTACGACCTGGCTGCCTCCCGAGCGCACGCCCGGGTCCTACACCGCGCCGGCCTGCTGGACGAAGCCGAGCTGGACCGGATGCTGGCCGCGCTGGACGACCTGGCTGAGGCGGTCCGAAGCGGCGCGTTCCGGCCGACGGTCGACGACGAGGACGTGCACACCGCTCTCGAGCGCGGCCTGCTGGAGCGTCTCGGCCCGCTCGGAGGCAAGCTGCGCGCCGGGCGCAGCCGCAACGACCAGGTTGCCACCGACCTGCGGCTCTACCTCCGGGACAAGGCGCGCCGGGTGGCGGCGGAAGCGGCCGAGCTGGAAGCGGCGCTGATCGGCGTGGCCGCGGAGCACCTGGACGTCCCGATGCCCGGCCTGACCCACCTGCAGCACGCCCAGCCGGTGCTGCTCGCCCACCACCTGCTCGCGCACGTGCACGCGCTGGCCCGCGACGTCGACCGGCTGCGCGACTGGGACCGCCGGACGGCGGTGAGCCCGCTGGGCGCCGGCGCGCTAGCCGGCTCCTCGCTGCCGCTGGACCCGCTGGCGACCGCCGCGGAGCTCGGCTTCGCGACCGCGGCGGACAACTCGATCGACGCGGTGTCCGACCGGGACTTCGTCGCCGAGTTCCTCTTCGTCGCCGCGCTGCTCGGTGTGCACCTGTCCCGGCTCGGTGAGGAGGTCTGCCTCTGGGCGACCAGCGAGTTCCGCTGGGTGCGGCTGGACGACGCGTGGTCGACCGGCTCGTCGATCATGCCGCAGAAGAAGAACCCGGACATCGCGGAGCTGGCCCGCGGCAAGGCGGGCCGGCTGATCGGTGGGCTGACCGGCGCGCTGGCCATGTTGAAGGGCCTCCCGCTGGCCTACAACCGGGACCTGCAGGAGGACAAGGAGCCGACCTTCGACGCGGTCGAGCAGCTGCTGCTGGTGCTGCCGGCGCTGGCCGGACTGGTCGCGACGATGACCGTCGACACCGGGCGGCTCGCGGCCGCCGCGCCGGAGGGGTACGCGCTGGCCACGGACGTCGCCGAGTGGCTGGTACGGACCGGGGTGCCGTTCCGGGAGGCACACGAGGTGGCGGGCGACCTGGTCCGGCACTGCGAGCTGCACGGTAAGGAGCTGACCGACCTGGACGACGCCGAGCTGGCCGGGGTCGACCAGCGGCTCACTCCGGCGGTGCGTGCGGTGCTCGACGTGCCGGGCGCGCTGCGGGCCCGCTCGGCGCACGGCGGGACCGCGCCGGACCGGGTGGCCGAGCAGCTGGCGGCGCTGGACCGGACCATCCAGGCGCACCGGGCCTGGTCGGCGGAGCGGGTCGTACCGGTGCGGGAGGGCCGCTGACCGCAGGCCTGCTCGACCGCGACCGGCTCGCCGTCGGGGTCCTCGACGCCGCTCGCAACCTGCTCGGCGCCGTGCTCGAAGTAGATAGTCCACAGGGGACAGTAGCGGTAGCACTGTCCGAAGTGGAGGCGTACGCGGGGCCGGCGGACCCGGCCTCGCACGCCTTCCGAGGTCGCACCGCGCGCAACGCGGTGATGTTCGGCCCGCCGGGCTTCCTCTACGTCTACTTCGTGTACGGCATGCACTGGTGCTGCAACGTGGTCTGCGGGCCGGCGGGGGAGGCGAGCGCGGTGCTGCTGCGGGCCGGCCGGGTGGTGCACGGGATCGACCTCGCCCGGGCCCGGCGGCCCGCCGCGCGGACCGACGCGGTGCTGGCCCGCGGGCCGGCCCGGCTGGCCACCGCGCTCGGCATCGACCGGGCCGCCGGCGGCGCCGACCTGCTCGACCCGGCGTCGCCGATCAGGCTGCGGGCAGGCGTCCCGGTGCCCGCCGCCGCGGTGTGCACCGGCCCGCGGGTCGGCGTAGCCGCCGCCGGCGAGGTGCCGTGGCGGCTCTGGGTGGCCGGCGACCCGACCGTCAGCGCGTACCGGCCGGGGGTCCGCCGGGTCCGGTCCGTCGGCCGACCTCCGGCCAGCTGACCCGGTCCGCGCGCACCGGACCCTCCCGGCCTGCCCCGCCGCCGACGGGGCGGTCCGGTCGGCGTCCGGCGCAGGGCACCCGCCCTGCCCACCCCGCCCGGCCGGCGCCGGTCGCGGACACGGCAGACTCTCGGGCATGGCCGAGACCGTCCGAGACGCCCGGAACGCGCTGCCGCCGCACCTGCGGAAGGCGCACGACCGGCTCGTCTACGGCGCCGCCGAGGTGCTGCCGGCGGACGGCCTGGCCGAGCGGCTGCTGGCCGCGGACCGGGAGGGGCGGCCGCTGCGGGTGAAGCTCGGCATCGACCCGTCCGGGGCCAACCTCACGCTCGGGCATGCGGTGGTGCTGCGCAAGCTGCGGCAGTTCCAGGACCTCGGGCACACGGCGGTGCTCATCGTGGGCGGCTTCACCGGCCGCGTCGGCGACCCGTCCGGACGGACCAACACCCGCGGGGCGCTGTCCGCGGAGCAGACCGCGGCCAACTCGGAGCGCTACTTCGAGCAGCTGATGCGGGTGCTGGACCCGGACCGGGTCGAGGTGCGGGACAACGCGGAGTGGCTGGACCCGTTGACGCTGGCCGAGATGATGACGTACGCGCGGGAGGTGACAGTCGCGCGGCTCCTGGAGCGGGACGACTTCGCCCGCAGGTACCGGCAGCACCTACCGATCTCGCTGGTGGAGTTCTTCTACCCGGTGCTGCAGGGCATCGACTCGGTCGCGATCCGCTCCGACATGGAGATCGGCGGTACCGACCAGACGTTCAACAACCTCACGGGGCGCGACCTGCAGCGCGCGCAGGGGCAGCCGCCGCAGGCTGTCCTCACCGTGCCGCTGCTGGTCGGCCTCGACGGGGTCGAGAAGATGGGCAAGTCGCTGGGCAACTGGGTCGGCATGTTGGAGCCGCCGGAGGAGCAGTTCGGCAAGCTGATGTCCATCCCGGACCCGGCGATCGGGACGTACGCGCAGCTGGCCACAGATCTCCTGCCGGCCGATGCCGAGGAGCTGGCCCGGGCGGCCGCGCAGGGGGGTCCGGCGGCCAACCGGGCCAAGCGCAGGCTGGCCCGGGAGGTGGTGACGCTCTACCACGGCGCGGCGGCAGCGGCGGAGGCGGAGGCACGGTTCGACACCGTTTTCCGACGGCGGGCCGTGCCTGACGACCTGCCGGAGAAGGCGCTTGCGCCGGGCGACCCGGTGCACGTGCCCGCGCTGCTGGTCGACCTCGGCTTCGCGCCGTCGACGAGCGCGGCGCGGCGGCTCGTCGACGACGGTGCGGTCCGGGTCGACGAGGACCGGCTGCCGGCCGGCGCCTACGACGTGGCGCGGAACCGGCTCGCCGGCCGGGTGCTGGCGGCGGGCAAGCGGCGCCTGGTCCGGCTCACCGACTGACCCAGGCCGGCCGGGAACAAGGCGCACCGTCCGGCGTTGTAGTGTCGCGGTGCGCGAGGGCCTGCCGGTGGGGTCGCCCACATGCATCGGCAAGGGCTTTAACAGCATGATCGGTACAGACACGCTCCCCGTGTCTTGATCCCCAGGGCAGGGCCCACCGGAGGGAACGCCTGCTCGCTGGGCTCGAGGGTGCAGGAGCATCGGGTCTGGTGTTGGTCTCCGTGCCGGGTCTGCCGCCCGGGCGGCGAGCATCCAGACCTGCGGTCGCCGGTGGACCGTGTCGCCGGCGGGCGCCGAGCTCGGCATGACGAGCTGGGCAGGCGGTGTACGAACCGGTGGGCGGCAGTTCGATGTGCGGGGCCGCGGCGCCCGGACCGAGGTCTCCGGACCCCCGGTCCCGCCCGGGACATGATCGCTCGTGCGGCGGCCCCCGTCGCACACCGGCGGCGCTGGCCCAGGTCAGCGTTGCCACCCGGGACCGCGGTCCGGGGAGCGTCGGAAGTGGATTTGACTCCGCCCCCGGCGCCCTCCTACCGTGGACCACGGCCCGAACGCCGGTGGTCTCCACCGCGCCGGACGGCCTCCCTTCCCCTCGGACCGCGGGTGACACCGCGTTCCAGAAGGGACGGGTGCGGGTGGTGCGGCAAACCTCCGGGTTTGACACTGCGAAACCAACCGCGTAACGTTCAGCGAGTTGCCCCGAGACAGGTCGAGAGACTTCGATCGGTGCGCGCCCGCTCCTTGAGAACTCAACAGCGTGCCGAAAGTCAGTGCCAACAAACCCCGTCCGCGGGTTCTGTGGGCCGGTCGTCCGACCGTTCCTCGATCCCGTGGCGGATTCCTTTGGTACACGACGAGCACACAGCTTGTCGAGACCAGCGATCACTCCGTAGGCACACCGGTCCGTCGTGGACGGCCCGGCAGCCATACAAAGCATTCACGGAGAGTTTGATCCTGGCTCAGGACGAACGCTGGCGGCGTGCTTTACACATGCAAGTCGAGCGAGGCGGGTAGCAATACCCAGTCGAGCGGCGAACGGGTGAGTAACGCGTGGGTACCTGCCCTAAGGTGGGGGATAACCCGGGGAAACTCGGACTAATACCGCATATGATCGT
>JBJMII010000045.1:0-18072 GCA_045806925.1 Mycobacteriales bacterium | reverse complement strand
CGGCGACGGCGAGCCCGGCGGCGGCGCCGGCGAGCGCCGCGCGGCGGGCCAGAGACCCTCTGAACATGATGCCTCCCTCTGGGGCGACGACACGCCGGTCGGCGTGACACGGGTCGGCTGGGTCGATCCCCGGACGGCCGGACGCCAGGCCGGAAGCGCCGAACCGGCGAGAACCATGACGGCAGTCAACCGACGGAAAGTAAACGCTTCCCTACTCGACGTACACAATGACAATCACCCGTTCGGGCGGGATCTCATACACCCATCCGTACGTCTGATACCGCCGCGAAACAGCCCAGGCTGGCTGGGCCGATCTCGATGTCAGTCGAGCACCGTGAGCACGGTGTGCACCATCAGCCGGACACCGACGGCCAGCGCGTCCTCGTCGATGTCGAAGGTCGGCTGGTGCAGGTCCAGCGCGGGGCGCTGGGCCACCGGGCTGCGCACGCCGAGCCGGGCGAGCGCGCCGGGGACGTGGTCGAGGTACCACGCGAAGTCCTCGCCGCCGAGGCTCTGCTCGGTGTCGTCGGCCGCATCGGGACCCAGCGCGGACCGGCTGCCGGCGCGCAACAGCCCGACCGAGGTGGCGTCGTTGACCACCGGCGGCACGCCCTGCGTGTACTGCACCTCGGCGACCGCGCCGGTCGGCGCGACCGACTCGGTGACCAGGCCGCGGACCAGCGCCTCCGCGCCCTTCCAGGCGTCCCGGCTGAGCATCCGCACGGTTCCGCGCAGCACGCCGTCGCGGGGGATCGTGTTCGGTGCGACGCCGGCCTCGACCGCGCCCCAGACCAGTGACATGCCGTGTCGCGGGTCGGCCCGGCGGGACAGCAGGGCCGGCACCTCGGTGATCACCTTGCCCAGCGCGTACACCAGGTCGACGGTGTTGTGCGGCCGCGCGGTGTGCCCGCCCGGACCGGCGAGCAGCACGTTCACCTGGTCGCAGGCGGCGGTGATCGGTCCGGTGCGCAGGCCCACCCGGCCGGTGGCCAGCTGCGGGTCGCAGTGCAGTGCGAAGATCCGCTCCACGTCCTTGAGCACACCGCCGTCGATGGCGTCCAGTGCGCCGCCGGGCACCGACTCCTCGGCCGGCTGGAAGATCAGCCGCACCCGACCGCCCAGCTCCGGCGCGCCGGCCAGGGCGAGCGCGGCACCGAGCACGACCGCGGTGTGCGCGTCGTGGCCGCAGGCGTGGCAGACGCCCGGCACCCTCGACGCGTACGGCACCGCCTTGACGTCGGTCAGCGGCAGCGCGTCGATGTCCGCGCGGAGCGCGACCACCCGGGAGCCGGTGCCGACGTCGCAGGTCACCCCGGTGCCGCCGGGCAGCACCCGCGGCGCCAGCCCGGCCGCGGTCAGCCGATCGACCAGCAGCCTGGTGGTCTCGTGCTCGGCGTAGGCCAGCTCCGGCCGGCTGTGCAGCCGGCGGCGCACGGCGACCAGGTCGGTGGCGTGCGCGGCGAGCCAGCGGTCCAGCCATGGTGCGTCACGGTGCCAGGCCGCCTCGATCTGCGTCGCCGGTGCGATGCGCGCGGGCAGCCGGGAGTGCCCCGGCACCGGGGTCGACGATCCTGACGTCACAGCGGCAGCCCTACCCGCATCTCGGTCCAGCAGTGTCCATCCACGACGGGCAGGAGGCCGCGCCGGGCTGCGCGTGCACCAGCGGGCGGCCACCAGGAACTCCGCAATACCACCATACCGTGCCGGCCGGTCCGGCCGGTCGAGTCAGGGTCGATCCGGGCCGGGGTCGATCCGGGCCGGGGTCGATCCGGGTCAGAAGAGGTCGGGCGGCCGGTAGGTGCCCCAGACCTCGCGGAGCGCGTCGCACACCTCGCCGACGGTGGCGCGCGCCTTGAGCGCCTCCCGCATCGGGTAGAGCGTGTTGTCGCCACCCTCGGCGGCCCGGCGCAGCGCGTCCAGCGCCCGGTCGACGTCGCCGCCGGGCCGGTCGGCCCGCAGCGCGGCCAGCCGCTTGCGCTGCTCCTCCTCGATGGCCGGGTCCACCCGGAGCGGCTCGTAGTGCTCCTCGGCGTCCAGGGTGAACCGGTTGAGCCCGACCACCACCCGGTCGCCGGCGTCCACCTGCTGGGCGGTGGTGTACGCCGAGCGCTCGATCTCCTGCTTCTGGAAGCCGGCCTCGATGGCCGGCACCGCCCCGCCGAGGTCCTCCACCTTCGCCATCAGGGCCAGCGTCTCCGCCTCGACCTCGTCGGTCATCGCCTCCACCGCGTACGAGCCGGCGAAGGGGTCCACGGTCGCGGTTACGTCGCTCTCGTACGCGAGGACCTGCTGGGTGCGCAGCGCGAGCCGGGCCGCCTTCTCGGTCGGCAGCGCGATCGCCTCGTCGAAGGAGTTGGTGTGCAGCGACTGGGTGCCGCCGAGCACCGCGGCGAGTGCCTGGACGGTGACCCGGACCAGGTTCACCTCCGGCTGCTGGGCGGTCAGCTGCACACCGGCGGTCTGGGTGTGGAAGCGCAGCATCTGCGCCTTCGGGTTGCGCGCCCCGAACTCCTCGCGCATGATCCGGGCCCAGATCCGCCGGGCCGCGCGGAACTTGGCCACCTCCTCCAGCAGCGTGGTCCGGGAGACGAAGAAGAACGCCAGCCGCGGGCCGAAGCTGTCCACCTCGAGGCCGGCGCGGACGGCGGCCCGGACGTACTCCACCCCGTTGGCGAGCGTGAAGGCGATCTCCTGCACGGGCGTCGCGCCCGCCTCGGCCATGTGGTAGCCGGAGATCGAGATGGTGTTCCACCGCGGGATCTCCGCCGCGCAGTACGCGAACGTGTCGGTGACCAGGCGGAGCGACTCCGGCGGGGGGTAGATGTAGGTGCCGCGGGCGATGTACTCCTTCAGCACGTCGTTCTGGATCGTGCCGTCGATCTTGCCGCCGGCCACCCCCTGCTCCTCGGCGACCAGCTGGTAGAGCAGCAGCAGCAGCGCGGCCGGCGAGTTGATCGTCATCGAGGTGGACACCTCGCCGAGCGGGATGCGGTCGAAGAGCAGGTGCATGTCCTCGATCGAGTCGATCGCCACCCCGACCTTGCCGACCTCGCCGTGGGCGACCGGGTTGTCCGAGTCGAAGCCCATCTGCGTCGGCAGGTCGAACGCCACCGACAGCCCCGTGGTGCCCGCCCGCAGCAGCTGGTGGTAGCGCTGGTTGGACTCCCGGGCGGTGCCGAAGCCGGCGTACTGCCGCATGGTCCAGGGGCGCTGGGTGTACATCGTGCGGTAGACACCGCGGGTGAACGGGTAGTCCCCGGACACGCCGACCCGCTCCGCCAGGCCGGGCGCGAGATCGTCCGGACCGTAGACCGGCCGCACCGGGAAGCCGGACTCGGACCGCCGCGTTCCGTCCGCCTGAGTGGGCCGCGTCTCGGGCATGAGCACCGCCTCTCGCGTGCCGGTTTCCCTCCGGTCACCCCGGTGTCCGATGCTAGGGGGGCGCCAGCACGGCCCGAGGTCCGGGCAACAGGGTAGGAAGGGAGATCGTGGTCACACCAGCGGCTCCGCGGGGCGGCCGGGTGCTCGCCCGGCGCTACCACCTGCTCCGCGTACTCGGCCGCGGCGCGATGGGCGCGGTGTGGGAGGCCGAGGACACCTTCCTGCGCCGGACCGTCGCGGTGAAGGAGGTCGTGCTCCCCGGCAGCCTGTCGCCGGAGGAGCGCGCGGTCAGCTGCGAGCGGACGCTGCGCGAGGCGCGCGCGATCGCCCGGCTCGGCCACCCCAACGTGGTGACCCTCTTCGACGTCCTGGACGAGGACGCCCGGCCCTGGGTGGTCATGGAGCTGGTCCCGTCCCGGTCGCTGGCCGACGTGATCAAGGAGGACGGCCCGCTGCACCCGCTGCGGGTGGCCACCGTGGGGCTGGCCGTGCTCGGCGCGCTGGAGGCGGCCCATGCGGCCGGGATCACCCACCGCGACGTCAAGCCCGGCAACATCCTGCTCGGCCACGACGGGCGGGTGAAGCTGACCGACTTCGGCATCGCGCGGGCCGCCGGGGACGACACCATCACCGGTACGGGGCTGCTGGTCGGGTCGCCGTCGTACATCGCGCCGGAGATCGTCAAGGGCCACGAGGCGGCGCCGCCGGCCGACCTGTGGGGGCTCGGCGCCACGCTGTACGCGGCCGTCGAGGGCCGGGCGCCCTTCACCGGCGGGGACGCCATGGAGACCCTGGCGAAGGTCGTGCAGGATCCGCCGGCGCCGTACGAGAAGTCCGGGACGCTGGTGCCGGCACTGGCCGCGATGCTGGAGAAGGACCCGAACCGGCGGGCGGGTCCGGTGGACGCGAGGCGGCTGCTGCTGGACGTGCTGCGCGGGGGTGACGAGGCGCTGGCTGCGGCGCGGTCGCGGACGCCGGCACCGGCGGCGCCGCCACCCCCTCCCCCCGCGCCGCCGACCGGGCCGGGCCTGGCGGAGCTGCTGGTGCCGGTGTGGCGCCAGGAGCGGGATACCGGCGCCGCGCCCCCACCCCCCGCCCCCGCGCCCCGGTCCGGCGCGGGCGCCGCGGCTGGAGCGGGCGCCGCGGCTGGAGCGGGCGCCGCAGCTGGAGCGGGCGCCGCAGCTGGAGCGGGCGCCGCAGGTGTATCGGGCACCGCGGCTGGAGCGGGCGCCGCGGGTGCTGCGGCTGGAGTGGCCACCGCGGGTGCGGGGACGGGGGCCGGCGCGGTCGAGCTGGACGACGGTCCGGACCAGCCGGACGCCGACGAGCCGCAGGGCTCGCACGGCGCACCGGCCGGGCCCGACCATGCCCGCTCCCCCGACGGCGCGGAAGCGCCCGACTCCGTGGCGCCGGGTGCTGCCGGCTCCACGCAGGTCGGTCGCGCCACCCTCCCCGGGGCGATGCGCGAGCCGGACCATCGCCTGGCGGCCACGGCTGACGCGGTCGGCGCCGGGGGTGCCCTCGCCGATCGGTCGACCGGCGAGGCACCCGAGCCGGACGAGGACGACCGCTGGGGAACCACGGTGGCGCGGGATGAGCCGGCCGAGCCGGAGCCGGACGACCGGCGTGGGGCCGCATCCGGCGGAGTTGGCGCGGGGGCGACACGCGCCGGCGCCGACGAGGGCGGGACCGAGGCGGACCGGTCCGGCCGCGGTTCGAGGTTCCTCGAGCCGGACCAGGACGACCGGCCGGACCAGGACGACCGGCCGGACCAGGACGACCGGCCGGACCAGGACGACCGGCCGGACCAGGACGACCGGCCGGACCAGGACGACCGGCCGGACGTGCCGGCGCGCTGGACCCGTACGTCTGCTGCGCCCCGGGCACCCGTGGGCACCGACGCGGGACCGGGCGCCGCCGAGGCCGGCGGCGAGCTGGAGGCCGAAGGCCGGCGGGGCGCGGCGGAGGCCGGCGTCGGAGCGCAGCGCGGCAGCGCGGTCGGCGAGGCGGCCCAGGCCGGCGCAGCCAGCTGGTGGGCGCCGAGCAGGCCGCGGCGCGGGGCCGGAGCGGACGCCGAGGGAACCGGAGGCGACGCCGCGGGAACCGCGGCATTCGGCCCGGTCGCGGCCGCGGCGGGCGGCGCAGCCGGAGCCACAGCCGCCGGAGCCACAGCCGCCGGAGCCGGGAGCGCGACCGGACCCGAGCCCGGTCCGACGGCCAAGCTGCCGAGCTGGCTCCCCGACCGTCCAGCCGGTTCGACCCGGCTGCTCGGCGCCTACGGCACCGGCGGCATCAGCGCGCCGGGCGACGACTCCACCCAGCGGATCGCCCCGCTCCCGTTCGGCGGCCCGCCGCCGGAGCCGCCGCGCCGCGCCTTCGGCCCGGCTCCGGGCCCGCAACAGGACGACCCGCTGCCCGGTGGCCTGCTCGCCGAGCGCAGCCCCGCGGACCGCCGGCGCCGCACCGCGGCCGCGCTGCTCGCCGCGGTCGGCCTGCTGCTGGTCGCCATCCTCGGCGGTGCACTGCTGCTCAACGGCCTCGGCCGGGGCGGGGGCTCCAACGGCGCCGGCCGCCCGTCGGCGTCCGCCACCCCGCCGGCCACGCTGCCGGCCGGCTACACCGCGTACCGGGGCGACGGCTTCACCGTCGGCATCCCCTCCGGCTGGAAGGCGCAGCAGGCCCGCAACGGTGTGGTCGACGTCACGGAGCCGGGCTCGGACCGCCGCTTCATCCGGTTGATCACCGTCGGCGGGTCGACGTCCGCGCTCCAGCAGCTCACCGCCGCGGAGCAGCAGTTCGCCGCCAACCCCGCGTACGCGCCGTACCAGAAGGTCCGCCTGGGGAAGGTCGAGTACCGCGGCTACGACGCCGCGGACTGGGAGTTCACCTTCGGTCGGCAGCAGCGGCACGTGCTCTACCGGGGCATCGTGGTGAACGGGCGCACGTACGGCCTCTACTTGTCCGTGCCGTCCGACCGCTGGACGGAGAGCCGGGCGGCGTTCCAGGTGGCCTCGGACAGCTTCCGGCTGACGGGCTGAGACGGCGACCCCTTAAGGTCTGTCGGCGTGACCGGCCTCGACCTGGATTCCGCTGGCCCAATCGGTGCCGAGCCGGGCGCCCTGCAGGCGCAGGACGGCGCCCGCGCGCTGGCCGCCGCCACCGGCGCCGACCGGCACGACGTCGCGGTGGTGCTCGGCTCCGGCTGGGTGCCGGCCGCGGACCAGCTGGGCGAGCCCGACGCCGAGCTGCCGGTGACCGAGCTGCCCGGCTTCCTGGCCCCGACCGCCGTCGGCCACGCGGGCCGGGTCCGCTCGGTGAGCGTCGCCGGCAGGCGGGTGCTCGTGCTGCTCGGCCGCACCCACCTCTACGAGGGCCGCGGCGTCGGCGCGGTGGTGCACGGCGTCCGGGTCGCCGCCGCCGCCGGCTGCCGCATCGTGGTGCTCACCAACGCGGCCGGCGGCCTGCGCGAGGGGATGGCCGTCGGCCAGCCGGTGCTGGTCGCCGACCACCTCAACCTGACCGCCCGGTCGCCGCTGGTCGGCGCCCGGTTCGTCGACCTGACCGATCTCTACTCGGCGCGGCTGCGAAGGCTGGCGCACGAGGTCGACCCGTCCCTGCAGGAGGGGGTGTACGCGGCGCTGCCCGGGCCGCACTACGAGACGCCGGCCGAGATCCGGATGCTGCGCACGCTGGGCGCCGACCTGGTCGGCATGTCGACCGCGTTGGAGGCCATCGCGGCGCGGGCGGAGGGGGCCGAGGTGCTGGCCGTGTCGCTGGTGACCAACCTCGCCGCCGGCATCACCGGCGAGCCGCTGGACCACGCCGAGGTGCTCTCCGCCGGGCAGGCCGCGGCCACCCGCATGGGCGACCTGCTCGCCGCCGTGATCGGCGCGCTGTGAGCGAGGAGCGGGCACTGTGAGCGGGACCCGCCCCACCCGGCGGCCCCACCCGGCCGGAGGCCGCCGGCCCCACCACTCGACCCCCTACCGACCGCCCCGGGAGGCGTCATGACCGACTTCGGTGCGCACCCGCAGGCGCGGCCCGGCGCCGGCCGGCGGGTGCTGGTCACCGGCGCGGCCGGCAAGATCGGCCGGGCGGCCTGCCCCGGGCTGGCCGCCCGCGGCTGGCGGGTGCGTGGCCTGGACCGCGTCCCGCTGGACGGGGTGGAGGGACTGGCCGACCCGCCGGTGGTGGCGGAGCTCGGCGACGCGGCCGCGCTGGAGCAGGCGAGCACCGGCATGGACGCGGTGGTGCACCTGGCCGGCCTGGCCGGGGAGGCGCCGTTCGAGGAGATCCTGGACGCCAACATCGTCGGGACGTACCAGGTCTTCGAAGCGGCCCGGCGCGCGGGCGTGCGGCGGGTCGTCTACGCCAGCAGCAACCACGCGGTCGGCTTCACCCCGCGCAGCGAGCTGGCCGGGGTGGACCTGCCGCCCCGCCCGGACACGTACTACGGAGTCAGCAAGGTCTTCGGTGAGGCGCTCGGCCGGCTGTACGTCGACCGGTACGGGCTCGAGGTCGTCTGCCTGCGGATCGGCAGCTGGGAGGACCGGCCGACCACCCCGCGGCACCTGTCCACCTGGCTGAGCCCGGCGGACGGGGTGCGGCTGCTGCACGCGGCGCTCAGCGCGCCGGACGTCGGCTTCTGCATCGTCTACGGCATCTCGGCCAACACCCGGGCGTGGTGGGACCTGGCGCCGGCGCGGGCGCTCGGCTACCTGTCGGTGGACGACGCGGAGGACTACGCCGAGGAGATCCTCGCCGAGCACGGCGAGCCGGACCCGGCAGATCCGGAGCAGGCCTACGTCGGCGGGGACTTCACCGGCCCCGAGTACGACGTGGCCGGCCGCGCCGCCCCCCACCCCGCGGGCTCGACCGCGGCGGGCGGCGCGCCGGGGACGGGCGGCGCCTCCCGGTGAGGGCCGACCTCCGGGCGGTCGCGGAGCAGTGGCTGGCCGAGGACCCGGACCCGGCGACCCGGGACGAGCTGCGCGCACTGCTGGACGCGGACGACGAGCCCGCCGTGGCGGACCGCTTCGCCGGCCGGCTCGCCTTCGGCACCGCCGGCCTGCGGGGCCCGCTGCGGGCCGGCCCGAACGGGATGAACCGGGCGGTGGTCCGCCGCACCGCGGCCGGCCTCGCCGGATACCTCCGCCGGACCGGCACCCCCGGCCCGGTCGTGATCGGGTACGACGCCCGGCACGGCAGCGCCGGCTTCGCCCGGGACTCCGCGGCCGTCCTCACCGGCGCCGGCTTCACCGCGAAGGTGCTGCCCCGCCCGCTGCCGACGCCGGTCCTCGCCTTCGCGGTGCGGCTGCTCGGGGCCGCCGGCGGGGTCATGGTCACCGCCAGCCACAACCCGCCGCAGGACAACGGCTACAAGGTCTACGGCGCGGACGGCGCGCAGATCGTGCCGCCGGTGGACGCCGGCATCGAGGCGGCCGTCGGCGCCGTCGGGGCGTTGCGGACAGTCCCGATGGACGACGCGTACGAGGTGCTCGGCAGCGAGGTCCTGGAGGCCTACCTGGACCGGGTCGCCGGGGTGCCGCTCACCCCGCACCGAGACCTGCGGACCGTCCACACCGCACTGCACGGGGTCGGCGCGGGCGTGCTGCGGGCCGCGTTCGAGCGGGCCGGCTTCCCGGCGCCGGCCGAGGTGGCCGAGCAGGCGGACCCGGACCCGGACTTCCCGACCACCGTGTTCCCCAACCCGGAGGAGCCCGGTGCGCTCGACCTCGCGCTCGCGCTCGCCGCCGACACCGACGCCGACCTGCTGGTGGCGAACGACCCGGACGCGGACCGCTGCTCGCTGGCGATCCCGACCGGGACCGGCTGGCGGCAGCTGACCGGCGACGAGCTCGGCGTCCTGCTGGCCGACCACCTGGTCCGCGCCGGCCGCCCGGGCACGTACGCGACGACGATCGTGTCGTCCTCCATGCTCGGCGCGCTCTGCCGGCGGCGCGGGGTCCCGTACGGCGAGACGCTGACCGGTTTCAAGTGGATCGTCCGGGCCGCCCCGGACCTGGCCTACGGCTACGAGGAGGCGCTCGGCTACTGCGTGCTGCCGGACGCGGTGCTGGACAAGGACGGGGTGTCCGCCGCGCTGCTCGCCGCCGACCTGGCCGCCGCGCTCAAGGCGGACGGCCGGACCCTCACGGACCGGCTGGACGAGCTGGCCGCGGAGCTCGGCGTGCACGCCACCGCACCGCTCACGGTCCGGGTCAAGAACCTCGCCGAGATCGGCGCCGCGATGGCGCGGCTGCGCGCCGAGCCCCCGGCCGTGCTGCTCGGCCGCCCCGTGACCGCCGTCGACGACCTGCTGCCCGACGCCGACGTGGTCCGCCTGCGGGCGGCCGGCGTCCGCGTCGTGGTCCGGCCGAGCGGCACCGAGCCGAAGCTCAAGGCCTACCTCGAGGTGGTCGTCCCCGGCGCCGACGTCCCCGCCGCCCGCGCCGAGGCGGCCGCCCGGCTGGAGCAGCTCGAGGCGGAGCTCGCCCCGCTGCTCACCGGGTAGCAGGGTCCGAGCGGACTCAGACGGCGCCGAACTGCCGGTCGCCCGCGTCCCCCAGCCCGGGCACGATGTACGCCGTCGAGTTGAGCCCCTCGTCGACCGCGCCGACGACGACCCGCAGCGGCAGCGCGCTCTCCTCCAGCCGGCGCAGCCCCTCCGGCGCCGCCACTGCGCACACCACCGTGATGTCGTCCGCGCCGCGGTCGGTGAGCAGCCGGCAGCAGTGCACCAGCGAGCCACCGGTGGCCAGCATCGGGTCGAGCACCAGCACCGGCCGGCCGGTCAGCGCCGCCGGCAGCGACTCCAGGTACGCCCGGGGCTGGAACGTCTCCTCGTCCCGGGCCAGCCCGACGAAGCCCATCTGCGCCTCCGGCAGCAGCCCGAGCGCCGCCTCCGCCATGCCGAGGCCGGCGCGGAGCACCGGGACCAGCAGCGGCGGGTTCGCCGGGCGGGCGCCGATCGCGTCGCCGACCGGTGTCCGGATCGGCACCGGCTCGACCGGCAGCCCCCGGGTCGCCTCGTAGACCAGCATCGAGGCCAGCTCCCGCAGCGCCACCCGGAAGCCGGTGTTGTCGGTCCGCTCGTCCCGCATGGTGGTCAGCCGGGCGGCGGCGAGCGGGTGGTCCACGACGAGGGTCTGCACGGGCCGACACGGTAACGGGTCGCACCGAGTCGCCGGGCGGGTGAGCCCGAGGAGCGGAGCGAGTCCGGCGGCGAGCCATGTGCACCGAGCCGCCGGGCGAGTGAGCATCGCAGGGCGCCCCAGGCGCCCGAGGAGCGGAGCGAGTCCGGCGGCAAGCCATGTGCACCGCGTGGCAGGCTCTGCGGTGTGGAGGACTCGTGGGACCTGGTGGTGGTCGGTGCCGGCCCGGCCGGTGCGGCGGCGGCGCTGGCGGCGCGCCGGGCCCGCCCGGACGCGCGGGTGCTGCTGCTGGACAAAGCGGACTTCCCCCGCGACAAGGCCTGCGGCGACGGGATCGCCGCGCACAGCCGGGACGAGCTGGCGCTGCTCGGGGTGCCGGACCTGATCGCCGACTACAAGCCGACCCACCGGCTGTCCGTGGTCTCCCCCGGCGGCGTCACCGTCTCCGCGACCGCCGCCCGGCCCAACCACGTCGTGCCGCGCAAGGTCTTCGACGCCCGGCTGGTGGACGCCGCCCGGGAGGCCGGCGTTGCGGTCCGCCGGCACCGGGTCCGCCAGCTGACCCAGCAGGACGGCCGGGTGCTGGTCGACGGCATCCCGGCCGGCGCGGTGGTCGCCGCCGACGGCGCCAACTCCGCGGTCCGGCGGCTGCTCGGTGTGCAGAGCCAGGCGGCCAGGCACACCGCGATCGCGGTACGCGGGTACGCGGACCTGCCGGCCGGCAGCGAGCGGTCCGACGGCGCCCAGTTCATCGCCATGCAGCAGGCCGGCTGGCCGGCGTACGCGTGGTCGTTCCCGATCGGGGACGGCACCGCGAACGTGGGCTTCGGCATGCTGCTGCCCAAGCTGCACGCGACCGGCCGCCCGGGCCGGGAGGTGCTGCACGGCCGGCTGGCCGCGCTGCTGCCGGACCTGCCCGCGCGCGACCTCAAGGCGCACCACCTTCCGCTGTCGCCGGGCCGGCCCGCGGTCCCCGGCCGGGGCCGGGTACTGCTGGCCGGTGACGCGGCCGGCCTGATCAACCCGCTGACCGGCGAGGGGATCTACTACGCGCTGCTCTCCGGCCGGATCGCCGGCACCGCCGCCGTCGGCGCGCCGACCAACCCGCTGGGGGCGTACCGGGCGGGTCTCCGCGAGGCGCTCGGCAGCCACCTGCGCACCACCGACGTGCTGGCCCGCGCCGCCCAGTCGCCGCGCTTCATCGACGCCGCGATCGGCACCGCGGGCCGCCGCAGCGACGTCTTCGACCTGCTCGTCGACGTCGGCCTCGGCGCCGGCACGGTGCCGCTCCACCTCGCGTACGCCGTCGTGCACGGCTGGGTCCGCGGCGGCCGCGCCTGACGCCCCGGGTCAGAGCCCTCGCACCACACGAGACCTCTGACGGGGGGCCACCAGGGCGCAGGACCTCAGGCCGGCACGGGAGGCTGCACCGCTCCTCCGATCACCTGGGCGGTCGTCTGGACGATGCTGCCGTGCCCGGTCAGCCAGTCGAGCAGCGCCTCGAAGTTCGCCTGGGTGATGGAGTACGCGTCGCAGCGGTCGCAGATGTGGTGTATGACGATCTGCACCATGCCACCGCCGTGCTGCTCGGCGCCGGTCACGTAACTCTCGATCGTCTCGGGCGTGTCGGCGCTCTTGACGTTCGCCGGGGTGCGGGTGGCGTAGGCGTCGGCCGGCGGGATCGTCTCGGCGAACACCCTGCGTTCGTCGACGCCCGAGACGCCTCGGCCGCTGTTGTAGCCGCAGGCCTGGACCACCGCCTTCGACCCGCTGTCGAACGAGCCGAACGGGTAGGCGAACGACGTCGGCTGGAAGCCGTGCTGGAACAGGGCGACCCGGTCGTCGCAGACCTGGTGACGCGCGTCCGCGGTCTTGAGCTTCTTGATGTTCGCATGGTCGACGGTGTGCCCGGCGATCTCGTTGCCGGCGGCGTACAGGTCCTGCACCTGCGCCCAGCTCAGGTGCCCCGGATCGCCGGCGGTGATCGGCCCGCTGTTGACGAAGAACGTCGCGTGCATGGCGTGCGCGTTCAGTGCGGCGAGCGCGGGGTACTGGTCCGCGACGCCGTCGTCGAACTGGATCACCACGACGGTCGGGGTGGCCGCGGCGGCCGGCATCGCCGGTGCCGCGGTCACACCGGCGGCCGTGAGGAGCGTGACGGCGGCCGCAAGACGCTTGCGCCGCGGCGCCGACCAGCTTCGAGCCATGACCTCTCCTCCTGATGTCGCCTCGCGGAACGGGATCAGTAGCGTCCGGCGGCCTGCCGGGCGAAGGCGAGCGGGCTCGTCGCGGTCAGGTCCACCGCCGGCTCCACCGTGGAGAACGACTGCATGTCGTCCTTGAACTGCGCCGAGCTGCCGTTGAACTGGGCGTAGCTGTCCACCCCGTCCGCCGGGCAGACCCGCATTCCACTCTGCAGGCCCTTGTAGACGGTCCCGTTCGGGCCCTCCACCGCCGCTCCGGCCAGCACCGGCGGCGTGCCGTCCAGCGACCCGACGAGGTTGGCCACCTGGTGGTGCAGGCAGTGCGGGAAGGTGGTGCCGTTGCCCACGATCAGCGAGACACCCCAGGAGTTGGCACCGAGGATGTTGCCGAGCCACCGGCCGCTGTAGGCGGCGTACGCGGTCGTGCCGGTGAGCTCGTCGTACATGCTGGCCATGGCCGACAGGCCGGCGCCGTGCGAGGTGGTGTCCCAGGTCGCCCAGGGGAAGCCGAACCCGAACGGGTCGGTGCCGGCCTGCGCGACCGCCCCGTCGAGCTGCTTCTTCAGGTCGGCCAGCAGGCTGGCCTGGCTGACCTCCAGGCCGGCCGGGCTGCCGGCCTGCCCGATCGCCCGGTGCAGGTCGTAGTGGGCGAACCCGGTCACGTCGTAGAGGTTGAGGGTGTCGGCGGCGTCGTTCGGACCGGTGATGTACGCGTTCGCCCAGTGCGCCGCCCGGCTGAGGTAGTACGCCGGGTCGGTGTGCGGCAGCCCGGACGGCAGCCCGCCGCCCGCGGTCGCCAGGTACAGCTCCGTCGCGCCGAGCTCCAGGTCGTCCCGCCACTCCGTCTCCGGGTAGAAGCTGAACGGGATGTAGGTGAGCAGGTCGCCGCTCGGCGCGGTGTTGGCGAGATCGAAGACGTGCTGGCCGGACAGCAGGCAACGGGCCGCGAACGCGGGGTCGGCGGTCTTGAACACCTGGTAGCACATCCCGAACGCGGCGGCCATCCGCCCGGCCAGGTTCGGGCTGATCGACGAGCCGGGCGGGCCGGCCCGGAAGACCGGCCGGTTGCGGATGTAGCGGTACAGCGGGTCGCTGCCACCGTAGGTGTCGTCCGCCTGCGGCAGCCGCCAGATGTCGTGGTCACCGATCGTCTTGGCGTTGCCGCTGCCGGTGCCGACCTGGTAGTAGAGGGTGCTGGTGCTGTCGTCCCACATGCGCAGCAGCCAGTCGAGGCCGAACCGGGCCTCCCCGGTCATGTTCGAAGTGGCCGAGGTGGCACCCAGGTACGCCGGGAAGTCCCGGACCCCGGCCAGCAGCATGTGGGTGGCGTAGCCGAGGGTCTCCACCCCCTTGATGTAGTCGCCGGCGTCCCACCAGCCGCCGGACCCGTCGATCCGCACCCCGAGCGGCGTGAGGTCGCCGGAGAATCTGCCGCTCGAGTTGGCGCTCGGCGTCAGGTACGTCATGGCGTTCTGGTCGTTGAGGTGTCCCGGGGCGGTGCGCAGCGCCGAGGGGATGTAGTTGGGCCCGTCCCGCTCGTTCTGGTAGAAGCTCAGCGAGTTCGCCATCGCACCGGCGTAGACGTTCGGGCCGGTGTCGATCCGGAACGCCGGCGAGGAGGCGGCGACCGGTCCGGTCACCGCGATCGTGTAGCTGCCCGCGGCGGTCACGCCGGTGAAGTCCAGGGCGTAGACGTTCGGGTACGCGGTGCTCCACTTGCCCAGGTTGGCGCCGATCGGTCCGGAGAACGCGGTGGCGCCGGCGGTGGTCCTGACCGCGAATGTCGCCCCGGTCTCGGCGACGCTGGACATCAGGTACGCCCGCTTGCTGCCGGTGCCGGGGTAGCCGACCTGGTTGACCCGCACGAACGCGGAGCCGGCCGCCGGGGCGGGGGCGGCGGCCGCCCCCGACGAGGAGGCGACCGCAGTCGCGACCGCCAAGGCCGCCACCATGCCCGCCGGGAGCACCGTCCGCTTCCACCGCGCCGCCTGCCGTCCACGCAAGACCATGGCCGTCGCCTCTTCCATGCCGGAGCTAAGTGAAAGGAAAGTTTCCTAACATAGCCGGAAGAAAAAGCTTAGGGACGGAGCCCGGAGAGGTCAATACCGCTAGTGAGGGACACGCGCATTACCGATCGGGACATTTGCGGCGCGGAGCGGGCGGGATCGGGACCGCCCCGGACTGCGGCGAGCGGCGACGGCGCCGGAGAGCATGGCGGGGTTAGGGTCGGGGGGTGACGGCGACAGCTCAGTCGTACGCGGAGGTGCTGCGGGACGACTCGACCCTGCGCCGCTTCCTGCACGGGCTGCCCGGGGTCGACCAGGTCGGCGCGCAGGCGCGGGCGGCCGCGCTGGCCACCCGCAGCATCAAGAAGCAGTCCAAGCAGTGGGCGCTGGACCTGGCCATCCGGTGCGTGGACCTGACCACGCTGGAGGGTGCGGACACCCCCGGCAAGGTGCGGGCGCTGTGCGCCAAGGGCCGGCACCCGGACCCGAGCGACCCGGGCACACCGCCGGTCGCGGCCATCTGCATCTACCCCGACCTGGTCTCCGTCGCCAAGGCCGAGCTGGTCGGGTCCCCGGTCAAGGTCGCCAGCGTCGCCACCGCGTTCCCGTCCGGCCGGGCCAGCCTCGCCACCAAGCTCGCCGACGTGCGGGAGGCGGTGGCCGCCGGTGCCGACGAGATCGATATGGTCATCGACCGAGGGGCCTTCCTGACCGGGCGCTACCAACAGGTGTACGAGGAGATCGTCACGGTCCGGGAGGCCTGCGGTGTCGCCCACCTCAAGGTGATCCTGGAGACCGGCGAGCTGTCCACTTTGGACAACGTGCGGCGGGCGTCCTGGCTGGCGCTGCTCGCCGGCGGGCACGTGATCAAGACCTCGACCGGCAAGATCTCCCCGGCCGCCGCTCCGCCGACCGCGCTGGTCATGCTCGAGGCGGTGCGCGACTTCCAGCTCTCCACCGGCGACCGCCGCGGGGTGAAGCTGGCCGGCGGCATCCGCACCGCCAAGGAGGCGGTGCGCTACCTGGTCCAGGTCAACGAGGTGGCCGGGCCGGAGTGGCTGCACCCGGACCTGTTCCGGTTCGGCGCGTCCAGCCTGCTCAACGACCTCGTCCTGCAGCGGCAGAAGGAGCGCACCGGCGCCTACTCCGGCGCCGACTACGTGACCTTGGACTGAGGCATGAAGTACCTGCTGATCATCCACAACAACCCGGCGCTGCCGGAGTCGCTGCCGCCGGCCGAGCTGGACGCGACGACGGCCGCGCACGGCCCGTTCCAGGAGGCGACCCGGGCCTCCGGGGAGCTGGTCGGCTTCGCCGCGCCGGCCGACCCGTCGACCAGTCGGGTCGTCCGGGTCGTCGACGGCGCGCCGGCCGTCAGCGACGGGCCGTTCCTGGAGGCCAAGGAGCACCTGGCCGGCTTCTAGGTGGTGGACTGAGAGAGCGGTCCGGGCCACCCGGGCGCCCAGCGGGGCGGCGGGACCGGACGCCGACGCCGTCCCGGCCGGGAGCGGTCGGTGGCATGCTGGGCGCATGCCCGACTGGACGTACGCGCCCGCGCCCGAGTCACGCGAGACGGCGCGGCTGCGGGAGTCGTACGGGATGTACGTGGACGGCGAGTTCGTCGACGGCGACGCCGCCGGGACGCTGAAGACGATCAACCCGGCGACCGAGGAGGTGCTCGCCGAGGTCGCGGTCGCCGGCCAGGCCGACGTCGACCGGGCGGTCGCCGCGGCGCGCCGGGCGTACGAGGAGGTCTGGGGCCCGATGCCCGGCCGGGAGCGGGCGAAGTACCTCTTCCGGATCGCCCGCATCGTCCAGGAGCGGGCCCGCGAGCTGGCCGTGCTGGAGACGCTGGACAACGGCAAGCCGATCAAGGAGTCCCGGGACGTCGACGTCCCGCTCGCCGCAGCGCACTTCTTCTACCACGCCGGCTGGGCGGACAAGCTGGCGTACGCGATCCCCGGACGGCCGGACCCGGAGCCGCTCGGCGTCGCCGGCCAGGTGATCCCCTGGAACTTCCCGCTGCTGATGGCCGCCTGGAAGCTGGCACCCGCGCTGGCGGCCGGCAACACGGTGGTGCTCAAGCCGGCCGAGACCACGCCGCTGACCGCGCTGGTGCTGGCCGAGATATGCCGGCAGGCCGACCTGCCGCCCGGTGTGGTGAACGTGATCCCCGGCGCCGGCGACACCGGTGCCGCGCTGGTCCGGCACGCCGGCGTGGACAAGGTCGCCTTCACCGGCTCGACCGAGGTGGGCAAGCAGATCCAGCGCACGCTCGCCGGCACCGGCACCCGGCTCACCCTGGAGCTCGGCGGCAAGGCGGCGAACGTGGTCTTCGACGACGCGCCGCTCGACCAGGCCGTCGAGGGCATCGTCAACGGGATCTTCTTCAACCAGGGGCACGTCTGCTGCGCCGGCTCCCGGCTGCTGGTGCAGGAGTCGGTGTACGACGAGGTGCTCGACAAGCTCCGTCGGCGGCTGTCCACGCTGCGGCTCGGCGATCCCCTGGACAAGAACACCGACCTCGGCGCCATCAACTCGGCCGAGCAGCTGGCCCGGGTGCGCGAGCTGTCCGACCTCGGCGAGGCGGAGGGCGCGCAGCGCTGGTCGCCGGCCTGCGAGCTGCCGGACCGCGGCTTCTGGTTCCCGCCGACGGTCTTCACCGACGTGGCCCAGTCGCACCGGATCGCCCGGGACGAGGTCTTCGGGCCGGTGCTCGCGGTGCTCACCTTCCGGACCCCGGAGGAGGCGGTCGAGAAGGCGAACAACACCCCGTACGGGCTGTCCGCCGGGGTGTGGACGGAGAAGGGCTCCCGCATCCTCTGGATGGCGCAGCGGCTGCGCGCCGGCGTGGTGTGGGCCAACACGTTCAACCGCTTCGACCCGACCTCGCCGTTCGGCGGCTACAAGGAGTCCGGCTTCGGCCGGGAGGGCGGGCGGCACGGGCTGGAGGCATATCTTGTCTGAGTCTTCGCGCGAGCGCTCATCCGCCGTGTCTGAGTCTTCGCCCGAGCGCTCGGCCGCTGTGGCCAAGTCCGCGTGGCCGGGCGCGGCCGTCGGGACCGAGCGGATCGGCGTGCGCAAGACGTACAAGCTCTACATCGGCGGCGCCTTCCCCCGCACGGAGTCCGGCCGGTCCTATCCCCTGTCCACCCCGGACGCCCGGTTCCTGGCGAACGCGGCGCAGGCGTCCCGCACGGACGCCCGGGACGCGGTGGTGGCGGCCCGCAAGGCCTTCGCCGGCTGGTCCGGGGCGACCCCGTACAACCGCGGGCAGGTCATCTACCGGATCGCCGAGATGCTCGACGGCAGGCGCGCGCAGTTCGT
>JBJMII010000044.1:0-6986 GCA_045806925.1 Mycobacteriales bacterium | reverse complement strand
GGGCTGATCGGCCACAACGGCTCCGGCAAGTCGACGCTGCTGAAGCTGATCGGCGGCATCCTCACCCCGACGACGGGGTCGATCCGCCGCCGCGGCCGCCTCGCGGCCCTCCTCGAGCTCGGCGCCGGCTTCCACGGCGACCTCACCGGCCGCGAGAACGTCTACCTGAACGCCTCGATCCTGGGGTTGAGCCGCGGCCAGACGCACCGGTACTTCGACGAGATCGTCGCGTTCTCGGGCATCGAGCCGTTCATCGACACCCAGGTCAAGTTCTACTCCTCCGGCATGTACGTGCGACTGGCCTTCGCGGTCGCCGTCCATGTCGACCCGGAGATCCTGCTCGTCGACGAGGTGCTCGCCGTCGGCGACGAACCGTTCCAGCGCAAGTGCCTCGACCGGATCAAGCAGTTCCAGTCGGAGGGCCGCACGATCGTGCTGGTCACCCACAGCCTGGACCAGGTGCGCCAGCTCTGCGACCGGGTGGTGCTGCTGGAGGCGGGCCGGGTCGCCGTTGACGGGACGCCGGGCGACGCCGTGCGGCACTTCCGGGAGGCCAACGCCGCCCAGGACACGATCCTGCAGGAAGCCCAGGAGCACATCCTGCGAATAGAGGGCATCCGGGTCGTCGACGAGCACGGCCGACCCTGCACCGCCATCGACTCCGGAGCTGCTCTGGTGATCGAGTACGACGTCGTGGCGGACAAGCCGGTGACGGACTGGGCGGCGGGCATCGCCCTGACCGACGCCGCCGGGTTGCTGATCCATGGCACCAACACGGTCCTGCAGGGGATCGAGCTGGCGCCGGTGTCCGGCCGGCAGACCCTCCGGTTCGCTTTCGACACGCTCCCGCTCACCGAGGGGCAGTACTACGTCACCACCGCCGTGCACCCGGTCGTCGGCCCGGACTACCACCGGGTCGAGCGGGGTGCGTCGTTCGCCGTCCGCAGCCGGTCCCTGGACCCCGGCGTGGTCGCGCTGTATCCGAAGATCGAAGTTCGATGACCCCCCGGCACGTCGTGCGCCGGCGGGTAGGGTTCCGCCGCCCGGCCCGGCCCACGTCGGCGGCCCGCCTGTCTCCCACCATCACCGGGAATCGAGGACGATGACTCTCTACCACGCCAGCACTCCGGCGGAGGCACGTGAACTGCTGGGCGACGGCGGCGTCGCCGTCATCGTGCCCGTCTTCAACTCGTACGACGAGGTCGTGAAGTGCTACGAGGCGTTCTTCCGGAACACCGCGGCGGACGTGCCGCTGCTCGTCGTCGACGACTGCGGCTGGGACCGGCGGACCGTCACGGTGCTGGAGTCGGTGTTCGAGGCGGCGGCGCCGCCGCACACCGTCGTCGTGCTGAAGCAGGCGTCGAACAAGGGCTTCGTGCTCACCATGAACGACGCCTTCGAGGCGACCGGCCGTGCGGACGCCGTGATCCTCAACAGCGACGCGGTCGTCACCCCGGAATGGCTGCCCCGGCTGCGTGCCGCGGCGTACTCGACGTCGACGGTGGGGACTGCGACCGCGCTGACCAACTACGGCACGATAGTCTCGGTCCCGCACCGCAACCGGCAGAGCAATGGCGTGCCCGGCGGCCTGTCGATCGACGACGCCGCCCGCCGGATCGCCGCCGGCTCCCCGCTGTTGCGCCCGCGCATCCCCACCGCGATCGGCCACTGCACGTACGTCAAGCGATCGGTCATGGACGTGATCGGCTACTTCGACCCGATCTTCTCGCCCGGCTACGGGGAGGAGGTCGACTTCTGCCAGCGCGCGCTCGCGGCCGGTTTCGTACACGTGGTCGCCGATGACGTCTTCGTGTTCCACCGCGGCGGCGGCAGCTTCGGCAGGTCGAAGAAGATCGACCAGCGCAAGTATGAGCACGACCAGATCGTGCACAGGCGCTACCCGTACTACCTGCCGTGGGTGTACCGGACGGCGGCCGACGACCACTCGGCGCTGGCCGCCTCGCTGCTCGCCGCCCGCCGCTCGGTGCTGGGCCTGCAGGTCGCCGTCGACGGGATGTGCCTCGGCCCGCTGCCGGCCGGCACCCAGATCGTCGTCGTGGAGACGGTCCGGGCGCTGGCCGCCCGCGACGACGTGTCCTCGGTCGTGCTGCACACCCCGGCGGTGGTGCCCGCATACGTCACGGACGCTCTGCACGGCCTGGACAAGGTGCGGGTCGAGCCGACCTTGGACCTCGGCGTGCAGACGCGGATCAAGGCAGATGTGGTGTACCGCCCGTATCAGGTTCGCGAGGCCGGCGAGCTCGACTGGCTGCGCAGCCTCGCGTACCGGGTGGTGGTCAATCAGCTGGACCTGATCGCCTTCCACGACGCCGCGTACTTCGGCACGGACCAGGCCTGGACCGAATACCGCGAGCTGGCCTGGCTCACCGCGTTCATGGCCGACGGGCTGACCTACCTCTCCGAGCACTCCCGGGCGGACGCGGTGGCCGAGGGCCTGCTGCCGCCCGGCAAGCCGCAGCGGGTGGTGCACGCGGGCACCGAGCACACCACGCTCGCGCAGGTCGAGCCGGTCCGGCCGGCCGGTCTCGGAGAGACGGTCCCGGGGTTCCTGCTCTGTCTCGGCGTCGCCTACCACCACAAGAACCGGATGTTCACGCTGCAGCTGCTGGCGAAGCTACGGGCCGGCGGCTGGCCGGGCTCGCTGGTGCTGGTCGGCGCCGAGCCGCCGTACGGCTCGTCCACCGCGCGCGAGGCCGAGTTCCTGCTGACCCACCCCGAGCTTGCCGGCTCCGTGGCCACGCTCGGCATGGTGAGCGAGGCGGAGAAGGCGTGGCTGTACGCCAATGCGGGGCTGGTGCTCTACCCCACGATCTCCGAGGGCTTCGGCCTGGTGCCGTTCGAGGCCGCGCACTTCGGCGTCCCCTGCCTGTCCACCCGGCAGGGCTCGCTGGACGAGGTGCTGCCCCGGGACCTGCCGTCGATCGACGAGTTCGCCGCGGGACCGGTCGCGGAGCTGGCAGCGACCCTGCTGCGCGACGAGGGCGCCGCCCGAAAGGTCGTCGACCAGCTTCTCGAGCGCGGCCGCGACTTCACCTGGGACCGGGTCGCCGAGCAGGTGACGGCCGTGCTCTGGGAGGTCACCGGACGGCCGGCGACGCGCGCCGTGGCGATCCGGGGCGAGCGCCCGCACGCGATCGCCCACGTCCGCGAGCTCGAGCTCGGCGCGGGGGCGCAGCGGCGCGCGTTCGACAACGTCGTGCAGTGGTTGATCGCCCATCCCGAGCTGCGCGCGAAGCTGGTGCCGCCCGGCTCGCAGCGCCAGCAGACCGTGCGGCGGGCGCTCGAAGCGGTCCGGTCGCGGCTCTGATGCCCGGCACGTCATCGTCACCACTATCGGATCGAGAGAGGATTTCATGCCGCGCGCGCTGATCACCGGTGTCACCGGGCAGGACGGGCTCTACCTGGCGGAGCTGCTGGCGTCGAAGGGGTACGAGGTATTCGGCGTGGTGCGCGGCCAGAGCAACCCGAAGGTGCAGACGGTCGAACGCATCATCCCGAGCATCCAGCTCGTCGAGGCCGACCTCACCGACCTTCCCAGCCTGCTCGGGGCGATGGAGGTCGCGCAGCCGAACGAGGTCTACAACCTCGGCGCCATCAGCTTCGTCGCGATGTCCTGGAAGCAGGCCGAGCTCACCGGTGAGATCACCGGGATGGGCGTGCTGCGGGTGCTGGAGGCGATCCGCATCCACACCCAGAACGACATGAGCAAGGTCCGCTTCTACCAGGCGTCGAGCTCGGAGATGTTCGGCAAGGTGCGGGACACCCCGCAACGGGAGACCACCGCGTTCCATCCCCGCTCGCCGTACGGGGTGGCCAAGACCTTCGGGCACTACATGACGGTGAACTACCGGGAGTCGTACGGCGCGTTCGCCTGCTCCGGGATCCTGTTCAACCACGAGTCGGAGCGGCGCGGCTACGAGTTCGTGACGAGGAAGATCACCCGCGGCGCGGCCAGGATCAAGCTCGGGCTGCAGGACAAGATCTCACTGGGCAACATCGACGCGCGTCGGGACTGGGGCTTCGCCGGCGACTACGTGCGGGCGATGTGGCTGATGCTGGACCAGGACGAGCCCGACGACTACGTGGTCGCGACCGGCCAGACGCACTCCATCCGCGAGCTGCTCGACGTCGCGTTCCGGCGGGTCGGCATCGAGGACTGGAGCGGCTACATCGAGCAGGACCCGCGGTTCTTCCGCCCCGCCGAGGTGGACCTGCTCATCGGCGACGCCAGCAAGGCCCGCGAGAAGCTCGGCTGGAAGCCGACCGTCTCGTTCCATGAGCTCATCGAGGGGATGGTCGACGCGGATCTGGAAATCGAGGGCCAAGCCGCCCGGCACGGGAATCGCTGAACAAGTCCTGGATGCACCGAGTCCTCGGCGAGTCCGCCGGAGGCGCAGGGCGTCAGCGCTCCGGCGACTCCTCGTACCGCTCCAGCGCGGCGTCCAGGTCCGCCAGCCGTCGCCGCAGCGTGCGCACCCCGCGCCGGATCCACTCGGCCGGCCGACCCCCCTCCTCCGCAGGCTCCCCGGCGGGCCGGAGCGCGTCGAGCTGGTGCGACGGCGGCTCCAGCAGCACCTCCTCGGCCTTCTCCGGCTCGACCGACTCCGGACGGTCGTACGCCGGCGGGATGGCCAGCAGCTTCACGCCGCTCACGGCCACATGCGACAGCGGCAGGTGGGCGACCTCCTCCGGCAGGTGCACCTTCTCGGCGTCCAGCGCGATCTTCACCACCCGGAACCCGACCTCGGTGAGCGCGGCGTGAAGGTCGTCGAGGGTGATCCGGTTGAGCGTCTTGTAGATGTCGATCAGCCGGCTGGCCAGCTCCTGGTCCCCGCTGGCGCGGACCCGGGCGATGATCTCCTCGTCGCGGAAGCGGTGCTGGGCGAACCCATCGGGGAACCAGTCCACCAGATGAGTGCCGTGCGCGGAGTGGTAGAACGGCCACAGCTGGATGAACAGCAGGCCGTGGTGGGTGAGGATCCGGCGGATCTCCCGCAGGACCGCCACCGGGTCGGCGATGTGCTCGAAGGCCGACCAGCTGACCACCACGTCGAAGGAGTGGTCCTCGGCCGGGATGGAGCGCTCGTGCGAGGTGGCGAAGAAGAGGTTGTCCGGCAGCTGGTCGATGCCGCCGTGCTCCTTGGCCAGCCGGGCGAGGTCGTCGACGTCCGTGCTCACCAGGTCGAAGCCGACCAGGCACTCCGGCCCGGCGCGCTGCACGACACCGAGATCGATGATCCCGTCCCCGCAGCCGACGTCGGCCACCCGCTTGCCGGTCAGCGAGATGCCGTCATCGCCGAAGAAGTCCAGGATCTGAACCGCGGCGCCCTCGAAATGGGCGTCCCACCACACGTCCGGCGGCGCTCCGAGCGAGTAGTGCGCGACTTCCGGGGTGTCCGGCGCGCTCTCAGCCGCCGAGCTTGTCGTCATCTGATCCTCGAAGGACGATATAACATCAATGACACAGGATCGCGTGCTCTGGCAGCATACCTCGTCGGGAATTCCGCCCACCGCGGACCTGATCCCGGAGCCCACGTGATCAAGCCACGTCAATGGCCGGACGCCAGGTCTGAGGGATCGGCTCCTCCTGCTGGGCGCGCTGACTTGCCAGACTCTCCGGCGTGACCGTGCGCAGCTTCGTCGCCCTGGGCGACTCGTTCACCGAGGGCCTGCAGGACGACCCGGGCCCGGACGGCCGGCACCGCGGCTGGGCCGACCGGGTCGCGGCCGGGTTGGCCGTCGTGCAGGGCCAGGTCCGGTACGCCAACCTGGCCGTCCGCGGCCGGCTGCTGGACCAGGTGGTCGCCGACCAGCTGCCGATGGCGCTGCGGCTGGCGCCGGACCTGGTCTCCTTCCACGCCGGGGCGAACGACGTGCTCCGGCCGCGGACCGACCTGCCGGCGCTGCTCCGCCGGTACGAGGACGCGGTGGGCGGGCTGCGGTCGGCCGGCATCCGGACTCTGCTGTTCACCGTCGTGGAGCGCACCGGGCGCGGGCGGACCGCCGACCTGCTGGCCGCCCGGTTCGGGGTCTTCAATGCCGGCATCCGGGCGGCGGCCGAGCGGCACGACGCCGACCTGGTCGACCTCGCCGCGGTGCCGGTGCTGTCGGACCGGCGGCTCTTCCACGCCGACCGGCTGCACCTGGCACCGGAGGGACACGCCCGGGTCGCCGCCGCGGTGCTGGAGGCGCTCGGGGTCACCGACCCGCACGTCACCGGTGGCGCGCCCGGCTGGTGGCAGGTCGGCGTGCCCGGTGACCCGGCCACCAGCCGGCGAGCCGACCTGGTCTCCGACGTCCGCTGGGTCGGCCGGCACCTGCTGCCCTGGATCGGCCGCCGGGTGCGCGGTGTGTCCAGCGGCGACCGGGTGCTGGCCAAGCACGCCGAGCTGGTCGACGTCCTCGCGCCGCGGTCGGGCTAGCCGGCACCTACGTCCCGCTGGTGCGGCCCAGCGCGCCGCTCTAGGGTGAATCGACCACCAGTGGCCGCCTGGTCGTCTTCGGCGGCGGGGTGCTGCGGCGCGCAGCCGACGGCGCGGTGGCCGGTGGGTCGGCGTCAGCGCCGGCACGGGGAGGAGGACCACCAGGTGTCCGATGCCGGCCGAAATGCATTCGTGGGCTGACGGGAGAAGGAGGCGCGTCATGGCCGGCAACAAGGCAGTCGCCTACATGGGACCGGGCCGGGTCGAGGTGCAGGACACCGACTACCCGACGCTGGAGCTTCGGGACGGCCCCGGGGTGAACCCGGCGAACGTGGGCCGCAAGCTGCCGCACGCCGCGATCCTGAAGAACGTCGCGACCAACATCTGCGGCAGCGACCAGCACATGGTCCGCGGTCGGACCACCGCTCCGGCCGGGCTGGTGCTCGGGCACGAGATCACCGGCGAGGTGGTCGAGGTCGGGCCGGGGGTGGAGTACATCAAGGTCGGGGACCTGTGCTCGGTGCCGTTCAACATCTCCTGCGG
>JBJMII010000043.1:0-14059 GCA_045806925.1 Mycobacteriales bacterium | reverse complement strand
GGCGCCGGGCCGGATCTCGGTCGGCGGGACGGAGCGGTCGGCCTCGGGTGGCACACCCTCCGGCCAGGTCGGGGTCGTCATTTGGTGCTCCTTCGCAGAACGGGCGGGGTCAGGTGGCGGTCGGGGCGACCTCGCCCGGCCCCGGCTCCACCGGGGCGGCGGGTCGCATCCCCCGTCAGCTGCGGGCGGTTGCCGGGCACCGGGCTCAGTCCGGTGCCGAGCGGGCTCGCGCCGACCGCGATGCGCGCCACCGGGACCAGGTGATGCCGGCGCCCACGGCGAGCAGACCCTGCAGGAGCAGGCCGGCGGTGACGGTGAGCAGCCCGGTGACGATCAGCAGGATCCCGACGCAGACCAGCAGCCGGATCGGCCACCGGCGCTCGGGGCGGGCGCCGTCGCCCAGCGACGCGGCGAGGCGCGGGTCCTCCCGGAGCCGTTGCTCGATGAACGACAGCTCCCGCCGCTCGTGGTCGCTCAGCATGTCAGCACGTTTCCGTCGGTCCGATGACATCGGTGCCTGCCCCTCACTGACGGGAGCATCGCGACCTGCACGCCGCCCACCGCAACTGGCCGTTTCGCTCGGTCATGCCTGCCCCTCCAGCCGTGACAGCTGCGGTCACCGTCCCGGACCGGTGCGGAGCGCGGCTCCTCCCCCGCGGATGACCCCCCGGCCAACCCCGTGATCGAGCGTGGATGCGCCAGCCGGGGAAGCTCAGCGACTGGCGGTGACGAGTACGGTCGCCGCGGTGAGCATGAGCTGCGCGCCCATTCGTCGCACTGTCTCGGCTGTCACCTGCGCCCGCGGCCCCCTGATCTCGGTCCGGATGCCGGTGATCGACGTGTCCACGTCCGCGGGCATCATCCGGCCGGGATGAGCGCGCCCCGGTCCGGATGCGGCCCGGGCGGGTCCGCGCGCTCTCCGCGGGTCAGGCGAGCATGTTGGCCCACTCTCGGATCGTCCAGTCGGTGACCATCCCGTGGCGGACGAACGGGTCCTGGCGGGCGTAGTCTTCCGCGGCCTCCCGGGAGGCCAGTACGCCCATGGTCTGCAGCGGCTCCTCGGGCCGGTCGAGGAAGGCGCCGGCCATGAGCAGCACACCGTCGGCATGCAACTGCCGGGACCGGGCCAGGTGCTCATCCATCTCGGCCGGCGCGGTCGCCCGCACGTCGGCCAGTGACCGGAAGCTGGTCGTCATGAAGATCACGTAGTACTGCCGCGCTGCCGCAGCGCTCGTCGCCATGGGTGCCTCCGAAGCCAGCCAGCACTGTCGATCGGTACGGAAGGGTGCCAGAAGCTGCGGAAACCTCAGTGCTCAGAAGGGGCGGCCTCTGCTGGTGGGTGTTCGGTCGTCGGCTCGGAGTCGGGCTGCGGTGCCGGTGGGACCCGGGTCGTCGCCAGCGCGGCCGGCTGCTCGATCTCCGCCTCGACATGCGGCTCATCGACCCACAGGGCGCGCAGCTGGGCTTGCATGAAAGTCAAGAGCCGGGTCCGGTAGTCCCGGTCGAACTCCTGCAACGCCTCGATCTGCTGCTGCAGCGCTTCACGCTTGGCGGCCAGGTTCCCGACCGTCTCCTCGTACCGATGCTCGGCCAGACGCTTCAGTTCGTCGGAGCTCGCCCGGGCCTCGTCGGCGATCTCCGTCGCCTGTGCTCGCGCATCAGAGACGATCTTGTCGCCGTCTCGCCGGGCGTTGTCGGCGTGCGCTTCGGCATCTCTGGCTATCTGCGCTGCCTGCGCTCCCGCTTCCGAGAGCGCCTTGTCGGCCTCGCGGCGGACCGCGTCGGCCTGCGCCTGCGCGTCTCGGACAATCCGCTCCGCCATTGCGCGCGCATCCGCGTGGATCTGATCCGCCTGGCGATGAGCTGTGGCGACATGCTCCTCGGCTGTTCGCTGGGCCAGTGTCAGCATCTGCAGGGCTTGCTGGACGTCGCGACTGGGCTGCACACCCGCCTGCCCACCCGCCTGCCCACCCGCCTGCCCACCCGCCTGCCCACCCGCCTGCGCAGCCGTCTGCACACCGGTGTGCACACCCGCCTGCACACCCGGCTGCCTCGGCGGCTCGGCTCGGGCAGCGCCGGGATGGTCCGTCGCCCGCTCCTCGTCCGGGAACGGCTCTCTCTGCAGCCCTTTCGCACGGCCCTTCATCCAGCTGTCAGTCAAGGAACGACCTCCCTGGGCGGGCGTTCGCACGCCGACACTTGCACAGCCCGACTCCCGGTCAGCCGACGGGCCCATCAATGCTGCTGCCGTCAGCGCAGGCGTTCGGGGCGTTGATCTTGCGGGGGCGGATGGTACCAAGCCGAGCAGGATCGTTCGAGTGCGGTCCGGGTTCAGCCGGCCGGCAGGACTTCGAATGCGGGATGCTTCGCGGTGATCGCGCGGATCTCGGCGTCACTGGAGTCCGGTCCGACGCCATCGAAGAACATGCCCACCTCGACCTTCCAGCGTTTGAGGTAGGCGCGCAGCACCGGAACCTTCTCCTCGTCGGTCAGCTCCCGGCCACGGAACACCTCCGCGCGCTTGCCCACCCGAAGCTCGCCGCTGCCGGCTGCTCGCAGGTTGCGCACCCAGTGGCCCTCACCACGCGCCGAGACGAGGTAGCGGCGCCCGCCGTGGTCGAGCAGGTTCACCGGAGTCGTACGCCACGCGCCGCTGGTCCGACCTTTCACCGCCAGGACCCGCGAGCCCAGGATGCTGACGCCGTGCCGGGTGAGGAAGGCGACGGCTCGGTTGAACACGTTCCGGGTGAGCCAGCCCGGAGCCCGGTAGTGAGCAGACACAGCCCGCAGTCTGCCCGCACCCGGCCTACCGTGCACCTGCCGGGCCAGCGGAGGCACCTGCGGCCGATGGATCGGCGTGCCAGGGTGGGCCGAGCGAGCGGCGAGAGAGGAGACCGGCGTTGCGAACGCTTGCGATCACTCAGAACGTCACCCTCGACGGCTCGATCGAGTTCCTGGGGGACTGGTTCGATCCGCAGGGTCAGGCGGGCCAGGACAACTCGGATCTGCTCGACGAGCTGCACCGGCAGGACCGCACTGCCGACGGGTTCCTCGCCGGCCGCCGGACGTTCGAGGATCTGCGCGGCTACTGGCCCAAGCAGTCCGACGACCCCACGGGCATCACCGGGTACCTCAACCAGGTGCAGAAGTACGTGGTCTCCTCGACCATGACCGACCCGGAGTGGCAGAACTCCACGGTGCTGTCCGGCGATCCCGTCGAGGAGGTCCGCGCGCTGAAGGAGCAGCCGGGCCAGGACATCGTCGTCACCGGCAGCATCACGCTGTGCCACACGTTGATCGAGGCCGGTCTGGTCGACGAGTACCGGCTGTTCGTCTACCCGGTCGTGCAGGGCCGCGGCCGCCGGCTCTTCCCGGACGGGTTCGAGTTGCCGGCGCTGCGGCTGCTCGAAGCAAAGGCGTTCCGATCCGGCGTCGCGTACTCGCGCTACGCCCCTGCCTGACCCGGCGGGTCGGTCCCGGCGTCCATCGGCCGCCACCATGTCCCGGCCCGGGAATGCTCGACGTGGCCGAACTGGACGTCCGCGAAGTGTCCGGCGTAGGCGAGCGTCGCGCAGGCGGCGAGATCGAGCAGGCGCCGGCGGCTGGTCTCGGCGGCGGCGGCGTCGGAGTCGAACAGGACGGTCCACTCCGGATGACCGACCTGGGCCGGTGAGTGCACGGAGTCGCCGAGCACGACCAGGGAGATGTCGCCGCTGTCGATGACGTACCCGGTGTGGCCCCGGCTGTGACCGGCGGCGAGTGCCGCCGTGACGCCGGGGAAGATCTGCTCGCCGTCCGCGATGGTGCGCACCGACGCTGGTGACGAGGTTTCCGTCCGGGTCGAGGTATTCGGGATGGGAGCGCCAGTAGCCGGCCGGCGCCGAGGTCAGGAACGCCGGCGACAGCGGCGACACACCATCGGGGAGGACGACCAGCCGCGTCCGATCGCCCAGCCGGACACTGCGCAGCCGCGCACCCCGACGCAGCCGCGCGTCGTCCCCGGCCGGCCTGCTGTTCACGCACCGATGATGCCTCCGGCGGAGTCACCCAGCCGCAAGCCGTCCCGTCGTCTCGACTCCGGATGCCGCGGACCGGATCCGGGCATCATCCGCGTCGTGGCCCGATCCGACACGCGTACCCAGCCCAGCCCCGGCACCGGCCGTGGCGTGAGCCTGACCCGCTCCGATCGCCTCCTGTTCGGCGCCGCGGTCGCGCTGATCGCGCTCGCGGGGCTGACCCACTATGCCGACCTGGGCTCGGTAACCGCCTTCGCCTGCTCGGGGCTGGCGGTGGCGCTGCTCGCCGCCCTGGTCGGGCGCAGCGTCGAGCAGCTCGGCGACCGGTTCGGGGCCGGCGCGACGGGAGTGCTGCAGAGCGCACTGGGCAACCTGCCGGAACTGTTCATCGGGATCTTCGCGCTGCGCGCCGGGCTGATCGGGGTGGTGCAGGCCGCGATCATCGGGTCGATCCTGGGCAACGCGCTGCTGGTGCTCGGGCTCGCGTTCCTGGTCGGCGGGCTGCGGCACGGCGTTCAGCAGTTCAGCTCGGCCCGCGCCCGGTCCACCAGCGTGCTGCTCGTGCTCGCGGTCTCCGCGCTCGTGGTGCCCAGCCTCGCGGCCTACGTGCACACGCCCGCGGCCTCGCACGAGGGCACCCTGTCCATCATCGTCTCGGTCGTCCTGCTGCTCGTCTTCGCCCTGTCACTACCGGCCGCGCTGCGCCGCGCGGCTCCCGCGCAGCAGGACGGTGGCGCGGAGGAGGTCGAGCCGGAACCGCCCCGTTGGCCGCTGCCGCTCGCGCTGGCCGTGCTCGCCGCGTCCAGCCTGCTGGCGGCGCTTGTCTCGGACTGGTTCGTGACCGCCCTGGAGCCGGCGATCGAGACGCTGAACATCAGCCAGGCCTTCGCCGGGCTGGTGATCGTCGCCATCGCCGGCAACGCGGTGGAGAACGTCGTCGGCATCCAGCTCGCCGCCAAGAACCGGGCGGACTACGCGCTGTCGGTGATCGTCAACAGTCCGCTGCAGATCGCGCTCGTGCTGGCGCCGGCGCTGGTCCTGCTCAGCCACGTGGTCGGCGGCGCCGTGCTCACGCTCGTCTTCTCCCCGATGCTCGTGGTCGCGGTCGCGTTGGCGGTGATCACCGTGACGATCGCGATCGTGGACGGCGAGTCGGACTGGCTGGAGGGGGCCGCCCTGCTCGGCCTGTACGGGGTCATCGCCGCCTCGTTCTGGTGGGGGTGACCCGCACCTCGGGAGCGAGCATGCCGCCGTTCAGGCGGGGTCAGCAGGTACGCGCGGTGTTGATGCATTCGACGACCAACCTCATCAGCGACTCCGGCATGAGGTTCTCGAAGTCGAAGTGGTCGGTCACCGCCTTGCGCTGCTGGTCCGGAAAGGTGTCGATGGCGAACGACCGGCCGGGCGGCACGCGGTAGCCGACCGTTATCCGGAGTCGGGGGATCGGCCCCGTGCCGGCAGGGCAGGCTCCCGTCGCCGGGTCCGGGAAGGTGACGTGTGTGCGGTGGTTGTCGCTGTCGGTGTCGGCACGGTTCCAGCAGCTGGGGTACTCGCCGGTCCGCTGGACGAGCTGGCCCGGGGGGCACAGCGGGTAGTGCGTGGAGCTCGCCCTGCCCGGGGTCCCCGAGCAGGTCCAGTTCGCCCGGGCGTTGGGCGGGTGCGGTCCGTTGGTGACGGCTTTGGCGTCGCCGGTGACGATCCGCAGGAACCGGGGCATCGGCTGGACGCGCGCCTGCGGGTTGCCGAGGAAGTCGATCGAGACCTCGTCCGGCGTGAGGATGCGGCCCAGGTTGCCGTCTCGGCCGCCTCCGGGCTGGCCGGCGTCCTCGCCGCCGCGGCGGATGTCCCGCAGCACCGGCCAGAAGTAGACGGACTTGTCGCCCCGCTGACAGGTGGTGGTGGCGGCGGCGAGGGACTCGTCGGTCGAGTTACGGTCGGTCGAGGTGTTGCCGGCGTAGTCGTGGATGTGGTGCGCACCGTTGGAGACGCCGGGGAAGGCGATGAAGTTGTCGGAGTTGCGGTGGCCGTTGGTGTTGCGGCCGCAGTGCGAGGTGAACGACCCGGTCGAGGCCGCGGAGCCCGGTAGCGGCGCCCGGCGCGGGGCCGGTGCCGCACCGATGACGATGTAGTCGGCCGCGACCGGACCCGGGTGACCCGGATGCCCCTGGACCGCCTGCCCGCCGGGCCCGGTGACCATGGTCAGGGAGAGAGCGATGACCGCGATGACGGCGATCATCAGCAGCGCCGGGGCGACGATGGTGCTGAGGCTACCACCGACCTTGCCCGGCTGTCGGCGGAGCAGCATCTGTCCTCCCGCGTCGGGGCGTGCGGCCAGTATCTCGCGCGACACCTCAGCGGGTGGCCGAGATGGGAGACCTAGCATGGCGGCGTGCGCACCAGGGCCGTCGTCGTCTCGGCGGTCGCGGTCGTGCTGCTCGGCGCGCTGGCCGCGGTCGCGGTGCCGGTGGTCCGGTCCAGCGACGTCGTCACCACCGAGATCCGGGTCGCCCCGGACGACCCGGTACCGCCGGCGACCGCTCCGCTGCCGGCCGACGTCCGTCCGCTGTGGACCGTGCCGAGCACGGGGGCGGCCGGTCCGGTGGAGGGCCCGACGGCGGTGGCCACCGGCACCGACCGGGTGGCCGGCCTGGACCCGGCGACCGGCCGGGAGCGCTGGTCGTACCGGCGGGGCAACGCCCGGCTCTGCAGCTCGGCCCTGCGCGACGGCGTGGTGATCGCGCTGTTCGCCAAGTCGCACGGCTGCCGGGACCTCGTCGGGCTGGACGCCGCGACCGGCGGCCGGCGGTGGACCCGGACCGTCGAGTTCACCACGGAGGCCGTGCTCAGCAGTGGTCCGAGCGTCGCGGTGGCCACCGGCGGCAGCAAGATGATCGCGGTCGACCCCGGCGGCGGGTTGAACCGGTGGACGTACACCGCTGCCGGCTGCCGGCTGGACCTGCCGGTGGCCGGCCGGGTGGCGGTCGCGACGATCGCGCACTGTGCCGGCGAGGACCGGCTCGTCGTCCACGACCCGTACGTGGACCGGCAGCCCTGGGTGCGGGCACAGCCGGCCGGGTCGGACCCGCGGGTGGTGGCCGCCGGGGACGAGGTCGCGGTGCTGAGCCGGTCCGACGGCACGCCGACGCTCACCGGCTACCTGCCGCGGGAGACCGAGGGCAACAAGCAGGCCGCCACCCGGGCCGGCGCGGTCCGGGACGCGCGGCTCGCGTACCGGACCGGCGGCCCGCTGGCGACGGTGACGGGCGTCCAGGTGCTGGTGCTGTGGACCGGGGAGCGCCTGGTCGCGGTCGGCCGGCGCACCCGGCAGGTGCTGTGGACGGCTGCGGCGGCCGGGCCGCCGGCGCTGGTGGACGGGCAGCTGCTGGTGGTGGACGCCGGCGGCTTCACCGCGCGACCGGTGCTGCAGGGCACGCCGGCCACCCGGGTGCTGGTGACCGGGGATGCGGTGCCGGCCCCGGCGGCGCTGTCCCGGATCGGCCGGCTCGTCGTGGTGGCCGGTGCCGGGCGGCTCTCCGCGTACGGCTGACCTCGCCGGGGCCGGTGCGGCCGGTGCGGCCGGTGCGGCCGGCCGGGCAGGATGGGCCGGTGACCCCGTCCCCGCCCCCGGTTGCCCGCCGCGACCTGCGTACCCCGTCCGGATTGGTCGCCGCGCTGGTGGCCGGGGACGGCCCGCCTGTGGTGCTGGTGCCGGGCTACACCGGCACCAAGGAGGACTTCGCGCTGGTGCTGGCGCCGCTCGCCGCCGCGGGGGTGGGTCCGGTCGCGATCGACCTGCCCGGGCAGTTCGAGTCGCCCGGGCCGGACGACCCGGCCGCGTACTCGGTGGACGCCCTCGCCGCGACCGTGCTCGCGGTGGTCGGCGAGCTGGGTGGGCGGGCGCACCTGGTCGGCCACTCGTTCGGCGGGCTGGTCTGCCGGGCGGCCACCATCGCCGACCCGCCCGCGGTCGCGTCGCTGACGCTGCTCGACTCCGGCCCGGCCGCGATCGGTGGCGACCGCCGGCAGCGGATGGAGGCGCTGGAGCCGCTGCTCGCGGCCGGTGGCATGGCCGGTGTCTACGACGCGCTGGAGCTGCTCGCGGCCGGCGATCCGCAGTGGGCGGCCGCGCCGGTCGAGTACCGGGAGTTCCTGCGCCGCCGGTTCCTGGCCGGCACCGAGGCCGCGCTGCGCGGGATGGGCGACGCGCTGCGCGCCGAGCCGGACCGGACCGCCGACCTGCGCGCAACCGGCGTCCCGCTGCTGGTCGCGTACGGGGCGGACGACGATGCCTGGCCGCCGGCGGTCCAGGCGGAGATGGCCGAGCGGCTGGGCGCGGCACGGGCGGTGGTCGCCGGCGCGGTGCACTCCCCCGCCGCGCAGCAGCCGGACGCGACGGTCAGGGTGCTGCTGGACTTCTGGGCCGGCGTGCCGGCGCCTTGACGTGCGCGTCCGGTCCCTACCCCGCAGACTGGAGGCGATGGCTACACACGTCGGCGACCTCGGCTACTTCGGTCCGGACAGCGTGACCTGGCGGATCCACGCCGAGCCGACACAATGGGTGGGCGGCGTCCGGGCGCTGTTCCTGCTCGCGCTGCACCCGCTGGCGATGGCCGGCGTCGACCAGCACTCGGCCTTCCGGGACGACCCGCTGGGCCGGCTGCGGCGGACCGGGGACTACCTGGGGGCGGTCACCTTCGGCACCCGGGCGGAGGCGGACCGGGCCGCGGCGCGGGTGCGCAGCGTGCACCGGGGGGTGCGGGGGATCGAGCCGGAGTCCGGCCTGCCGTACGACGGGTCGGACCCGGAGCTGCTGCTGTGGGTGCACTGCGGGGAGATCGACTCGTTCCTGACCATCGGCCGGCGGGCCGGGCTGCGGGTCTCCACGGCCGACGCGAGCCGGTACGTGGCGGAGCAGGTCAGGGCGGCGACGCTGGTCGGCATCCCGCCCCGGCTGGTGCCGCGCTCGGTGGCCGAGCTGGAGACGTACTTCGAGCGGATGCAGCCACGGCTGCGCACCACCTCGGCGGCGCGGGCGACCGCGCGCTGGCTCTTCGTGCCGCCGATGCCGGTGCTGGTGCAGCTGGCCACGCCGGCACGGGCGGCCTGGCTGGCCGCCGCCGGCCTCGCCTTCGCGACGCTGCCGCCGTGGGCGCGGCGGCTCTACGGCTCGCCGGCGGTGCCCACCACCGACGTCGGCGCTTCGCTGACCCTGCGCGGGCTGCGGTTCGCGTCCCGGACGCTCCCCGGCGCGCTGCGGGAGACGCCGCACTACCGGCAGGCGAAGGAGCGGCTGGCGGCCACGCCGGTGCGCCGGCTGCAGGTGGTCTGACCGCTCAGCCGCCGCGGTTGGGGCCGACGCGCTCCGGGGTGATCGCGACGATCACCCGCTTGTCCCGCACCATCGCGGCCCGGTAGTCGTCCCAGTCCGGGTGCTCGCCGGCGATCGACCGGTAGTAGGCGACCAGCTGGTCCATCGCCTCCGGCAGCGAGACGATCTCGACCGGCCCCTCCACCTGCACCCAGTCACCGAAGAAGCGGTCGGTGACGCCGCAGTACCACGCGTACGGCTCGCGGCGCAGGTTGCGCACCTTGTAGGCGGTCTCCCGGGTGCTGATCACCACCCGGCCGCCGTCGTCCACGCCGGCGGTGACCGGGGAGAGCTGCGGCCGGCCGTCGGACCGCGTGGTGGCGAGCACGCCGCGGTGGTGCCGCCGGAGGAAGTCGAGTGCCTCGCTGGTGTCCACATGCCGATCCCAGCCCACCGGGCGGCCGGTGTCGACCCGGCGCGCGGTCGGCTACTCGTCCGGCTCGGGGACTGGCGGGTTTCCCTCCTCGGCGAGCCCGGACCACGGCGCCCGCTCCGGGGCCGCCGCCCGACCCTCCGGGCAGTGCCGCCGGTAGTCGCACCACCCGCACTGCCGGCCGGTCACCGGCGGGAAGAGGGTGTCCGGGTCGCCGCCGGTGGCCATCCCGCCGGCCGCCGCCTCGATATCGTCCGCGGTGTCCTCAGCCCGGCCGACGTGCCGCGCCAGCGACTCCTCGGTGTGCTCCCAGCGGGCGACGCGGCCGGTCGGCAGGTGGTGCAGCTCGACCTTGCGGCATGGCCGGCGCAGCGTCCGCCGGGCCGCCAGCACGTACACCGCCAACGCCAGCGAGCCGCGGGCATCGTCGGTGCCCGGCACCGACCGGCCGGTCTTGTAGTCGACCACGACCAGCTCGCCGTCCCGCGAGTCGATCCGGTCCACCCGGCCGGACAGCGCGAGCCGTTCGGTCCGCACCGCCACCCCTCGCTCGACCCCGACCGGTTCGTCGGCGGGGTCGAGCGTCGCCACGTATGCCTCCACCCAGTCGCGGGCGCGCGCCCGCCACCGCGCCGACTGCGCCGCGTCCGCGAACCCGTCCGGGATCCAGGCCGCGTCCAGCAGCGATCCGGCCGCGGCCGGCGTACGCCGGGACTGCGGCAGCAGCCACCAGTCACGCAGCGCGTTGTGCACCGCCGCGCCCATCGAGTTGTGCGCCCACGGCGGGCCCTTCGGCGGCGCCGGCCGGACCAGGTAGGTCAGCCGGTAGCGCCGCGGACACTCGGTGAAGGTTCCCAACCGGGACGGCGTCGCCGCGAACAGCCGGCGCGGCATCCCCTCGAAGCCGAGCTGCTCCCCGGCCGCGGTGCTCACCTACCAGCTGCCCCCGCCCGAGTCGCCGCCACCCCCGCCACCGCCCCAGTCGCCCCCGCCGCCGAAGCCGCCACCCCCGCCACCCCAGTCGCCGCCGCCGAAGCCGCCACCCCCGCCGCCGTCCCAGCCGGCGCCGGAGTCCTGCGCGTCCTCCCGGCCGGCCTCGTAGCCGCGGTCGTAGCCGGAGTCCCAGCCGCCGCCGCCGCCCCAACCGCCGAACCCGCCGGACAGCACCGAGCCGAGCAGCAGCGTCTGCCAGAACGGCGCCGAGTACCACCCGCCGGGGATGCCCGAGCCGCCGCCGTAGTAGTACGGAGCGCCCGGGGTGTAGTCCGGGTAGCCCTGGTAGGACTGGCCGCCGACGCTGACCTGCCGCGGCGCGGTGAGCTGCTCGCCCTGCTTCGGCGCGATCGGCGGCAGCTCCGGACCCGGGTCCAGGCCGAGCTCGATCCGGGCCGTCCGGGCCGCCTGCAGGCCCTCCAGCGCGGTCCGCCGGGCCACGTCGTACTCCGCGTGGGTGTCCGCGTGGGACAGCTGCGAGCCGGTCGCCGTGTAGCGCTCGCTGGCGTCGGCCAGCGCCTGCCTGGCGACCGGGTCGTCCCCCGGATCGAGGTTTTGCACGTCCGCGCCCAGCCGGTCGTAGAGCGAGAGCACCTCGGCCCGGCGGCCCTCCAGCTCCTTGAGCCGGCGCCGCTTCCGGCTGACCACGTAGGCTCCGCCGCCCGCGGCGCCCGCCGCCCCGATCGCGCCGATGCCCAGCACCCAGGGCCAAGGGCTGCCGCCACCCGCGTCGCCGGAGACGTCGGTCGCCCCGGCCGCCGAGCTCCGCCCGCAGGTCGGGCTGTCGGCCGCCGGGGCGGCGTCGACCAGCCCGACGAAGGCGCGCAGCGCCGAGGTCACGTCGTTGCGCTGCCGCAGCTCGGTCAGGTGGGCGTCCACGGCGGACTTCGCCGCGTTGCTCGCCGCGCCCTGGCACAGCGCCGAGGAGGCGGCGCTGAACGAGTGGCCGGCGACCACGCCGACGGTCAGCGGCGCGTCGGGCGACAGCGTGCGGCCGATCTGCAGGGCCGCGTCGTACGCCCTCGGGTTGCTGCCGTAGTCCTTCCCCGGCAGCACCGCGATCTTGATCGGACGGGTGCCGATCGCGGCCCGGACCGCGGCCTCGTCGATGTGCGGCGAGTCGACGCCCGGCGCCAGGTAGACCGGCTCGGACCGCAGCGCGCCGATCGCGTCCTGGACCGGGTCCGCCAGCGCGGCCGGCGCGCCGGCGAGCAGGACCAGCCAGCTGCCGGCCAGCCCGGCGACCAGGACCGCGATGCGCTTCACGACTGCAACGGTAGTCCCCGCCGCCGACCTCCCGCGCCGGGCATCCACAGGCCGCAGCGCTGCTGCGGACCGCCCGGTCAGCGCGCCTCGGCGACGAAGCCGAGCACCGACTCCGCGACCAGCTGCACCGCGATCGCGGACAGCAGCAGCCCCGCGATCCGGCTGACCAGCACGATCCCGCTCTCCCGGATCACCCGGATGATGCCGCCGGAGAACCGCAGCGCGACGTAGAGCACCAGGTGCACCGCGACGATCGCGGCGGCGAGCGAGACGAGGTCGGCCGCCCCGCTCGCCCGGCGGACGAAGACGATGGTCGCCACGATCGTGCCCGGCCCGGCCAGCAGCGGGGTGCCGAGCGGGACCAGCGCGACGTTCACGTCCGCCACCTGCTGCGGGTCCTCGGCCCGACCGGTCAGCAGGTCGAGCGCGACCAGCAGCAGCAGCAGCCCGCCGGCGCCCTGCAGCGCCGGGATGCCGATGCCGAGGTAGTCGAGGATCTGCTGGCCGAAGACGGCGAACGAGCAGATCACCGCGAAGGACACCGCGACCGCCTGCCAGGCCGCCCGGCCCCGGGCCCGCCGGGTGCGGCCGGCGGTCAGCGCGAGGAAGAGCGGGATCGTCCCGGGCGGGTCCATGATCACGAACAGGGTGACGAACGCCTCACCGAAGAACCGCGGGTCGACGACCTGGCTCATCCCCGCCGCGCCGCGCTCACCCGGCGACCGGCGCGGACCCGGTGGCCCGCGCCACCAGCGCCTCGTACGCGGCCGGCGCGGTGTGCCCGCCCTGGCCGACCCGGACCCGCTTGTTCGTCCCGTGGTAGTCGCTCGACCCGGTGACCAGCAGCCCCAGCTCGGCGGCCAGCCGGCGCAGGTGCTCGCGGTCCGCCGGAGCGTGGTCGGGGTGGTCGACCTCGAGGCCGGCCAGCCCGGCCCCGGCCATCGCGACCACCGCGTCGTCGCCGACCACCCGCCCGCGCCGGCGGGCCAGCGGGTGCGCGAAGACCGCCACCCCACCGGCCCGCGTCACCAGCCGCACGCCGGTCAGCGCGTCCACGTCCTGCTTCCGCTCGTGGTACGGCGAGCCGGTACGCAGCAGGGTGGCGAATGCCTCCTCCACCGACGACACGACGCCGGCCTCGACCAGCGTGCGGGCGATGTGCGGGCGGCCGACCGACGCGTTGCCGGCCAGCTCGCAGACCCGCTCCCAGCGCACCGGCAACCCGTCCGCGGCCATCCGCTCGACCATCCGCTCGGCCCGGCCGAGCCGGCTGTCCCGCAGCGCGGCGAGCGCCGCGGCCAGGTCCGGATGGGTCGGGTCGACCAGGTAGCCGAGGACGTGCAGCTCGGTCGGCCGCTCTCCGCTCGCCGGCGTCCAGCGGCAGGACAGCTCCAGGCCGGGCACCAGGGTCAACCCGGGTGGCACCGCCGCGGCCGCCTCCGCCCAGCCCACCGTGGTGTCGTGGTCGGTGAGCGCGAGGACGTCCAGCCCAGCCTGGTGGGCGGCCGCGAGCAGCACGGCGGGTGGGTCGGTCCCGTCCGAGGCGGTCGAGTGGGTGTGCAGGTCGATGAGCATCTCGGCCGAAACGGTACGGCCTGGCTGGCCGGCCCCGACTGCTGGCCCGCTCACCCGCCGCCGGCCGCCCCGGCCGCCCGCTCGCCCTTGATCGTCCGCTCGCCCGGTCGTCCGCTCGCCCGGTCGCGGTCAGTCCCCCCGGTCGCCCTCAGTCCCCCCGGTCGCCCTCAGGCTCCCGGTCGCCCTCAGTCGTCGATGGGGTCGGTGCCGGCCGGTGGCGGAGTGTCCCGCCGCCGGCGCGGCGGCGGCCGCGACACGTCCGACCGGTCGCGACCCTGCTCCCCGCTCCGCCGCGGCTCGTGGAACCGCGGCAGCTCCACCGTCGGCTCGGGCCGGTCCTGCTCGTCCCAGTCCTGCTGGTCCGTGCCGCGCGGGTCGCCGAGATCCCGGTCGTTCAGCCGGTAGTCCGGCCCGTCCCGGTCCCGCCCGTCCCAGTCCCGCCCGTCCCAGTCCCGGCCGTCCCAGTCC
>JBJMII010000042.1:0-11080 GCA_045806925.1 Mycobacteriales bacterium | reverse complement strand
GTCGCCGTCTTGCCGTTCGCCCAGGCCACGTTCTTCACGACGTACTTGAAGATCTGCACCTTGTCGGCGCTGTTCAGCAGCGAGTCGAACCGGTAGTTGATCTCGGCCTGGCCCGCGGTGCCGACCTCGTGGTGCGCGCGCTCGACCTGGATGCCGACGCCGCCCAGCGCGGTGACCATGGTGTCGCGCAGGTCGGCGTAATGGTCGCCCGGCGGCACCGGGAAGTAGCCGCCCTTGTAGCGGGTCTTGTAGCCGCGGTTGCCGCCGTCCTCGACCCGGCCGGTGTTCCAGGCGCCCTCGATCGAGTCGATGTAGTAATAGCCCGCGTTCTGTCTGGTCTCGAAGCGCACGTCGTCGAAGACGTAGAACTCCGCCTCGGGTCCGAAGTAGACGGTGTCCGCGATGCCGGACTCCCTGAGGTACGTCTCGGCCTTTGCCGCGATGTTGCGCGGGTCCCGGCTGTACTTCTCCTTCGTGAAGGGGTCGACGATGGAGAAGTTCATCGCCAGCGTCTTCGCCGCCCGGAACGGGTCGACGAACGCGGTCGCCGGGTCGGGGATCAGCTGCATGTCCGACTCGTGGATCGCCTGGAAGCCCCGGATCGAGGACCCGTCGAACATCTGGCCGTCGGTGAAGAAGTCCTCGCCTACGGACGTCGCCGGGACGGTGAAGTGCTGCATGATGCCAGGCAGGTCGCAGAAGCGGACGTCCACGAACTGCACGCCCTCGTCCCGGATGTAGCTCAAGACCTCGTCTGCGGTGGTGAACATCCAGCCTCCGGTTCGGGTGTCGTTGCCGGGACGGTAGGGCCGGCGAATTGCCGAGGCGTGTCCCGATCGTTTCAACGACGTTACGGGCTCGACCGGGACGGCGCGAGGCGGCCGCGGGCGGGCGGCCCTAGGCTCGGGCAGGTGACACGCGCGGCCGGCCAGGGAGCGCCCCGGGACAGCGAGCCGGGGTCGGTGGCGCCCGCGGGCCCCCGGCTCGGCGCGTTCGTCGTCGACATCGTCCTGTCCGCCCTGGTGGCAGGCATCTTCACGGCTCCGGAGCTGCCCCGCAACCGCAGCCTGCTGGTCTTCGCGGTGCTCTACTTCGGGTTCACCGTGCTCGTCCAGCAGACGCCGGGGATGCGCCTGCTCAAGCTGCGGGTGGTCCGCGTCGACCGGCCGGCGCCGATCGGCCTGTGGCGCTCGCTGGCCCGCACGCTCGGGGTGATCCTGCTGGTCCCGGCCCTGCTCCGGGACGAGACCGGCCGGGCCCTGCACGACCGCCTCACCCAGACCGCCGTGGTCAGAGCCTGACCCGGGGGCGGCCCCCGGACCCCCGGGGCGGTCAGTGGGTGCCGCCGGGCCCATTGGTCCGCGCGGTCGCCCAGCGACGTGCCGGGTTTCCCCTCGCGAGCTCGGGGATCCCCGGCCGGCCGGGTCGCGGTGGTCGCGGGGCGGCCCCCGGACCCCCGGGGCGGTCACTCGGTGCCGCTAGGCTCGGTGGCGAACCGGCCTAGCGGCGGCGGAGGGTGCGCTCGAGGCCGGCCATCCGGGCCCGGGTCGGCATCGGGCCCTTGGGCAGCGGCGGCGCCTTGGTGCCGCCGAGCGCTGCCAGCCGCTTCTCCATCGCGTTGACCTGGGCCTGGCTGAGGTTGCGTGGCAGCTTGGCCAGGTGGGTGTTGAGCCGCCGGATCGGCACCTCGCCGTCCCGGTCGCCGACCAGCACGTCGTAGATCGGGGTGTCGCCGGCGATCCGCGCCACCCGCTTCTTCTCCTGCGCCATCAACCCGCGCACCCGGTGCGGCTGGCCCTCGCCGACCAGCACCACGCCGGGCCGGCCGAGCACCCGGTGCACCGCGTCCAGCTGCGCGTTGACCTGCACGCCCTGGGCCACCCGCCAGTCGCCGCGCATGTTCTGCAGCACCCAGTACGCCGCGCCGGGCTGACCCTCGACCTGGGCGAACGCCGCCTTCTGCGCCCGCCGGCCGAAGACGATCATCAGCGCCAGCACGCCGCTGAGCACGGCGGTGGGGACGGAGAGGTAGAGCGGGACCCCGATCAGCGTGAAGACCAGCAGCAGCACGGCGAAGGTGCCGAAGAAGGCCAGCGTCAGCCACAGCGGCAGCGTCCGGTCCCGCTGCCTGGTGATCTTGAAGGCGGCGACGAGCTGCTTCCACTTCTCGAAGCGCTGCCCCTTCACCCGCTTCGGCTTCCCCGCCTCGCCCTTGCCGGCGCCCGCGCCGGCGCCACGCTTGCCACGGGAAGGCTGCGCAGCCTTGGAGCCGGCCTTCGGGTCCCTCGCCATGCGACGAGGATACGGCGCCCCGGTCAGCCGGTCGGGGTCAGGCGGCGGGAGTCCAGCGCCTGCCGGTAGAGCCGGCCCGCCCGGTACGACGAGCGGACCAGCGGCCCGGACAGCACCCCGGCGAAGCCGATCCGCTCGGCCTCCGCGGCCAGCTCCACGAACTCCTCCGGGTGCACCCACCGGGTCACCGGGTGGTGCCGCGGCGACGGCCGCAGGTACTGCGTGACGGTCAGCAGCTCGCAGCCGGCGGCGTGCAGGTCCCGCATCGCCTCGCTGACCTCGGCCCGCTCCTCGCCGAGACCGAGGATGAGGTTGGACTTGGTGACCAGCCCGGCCGCCCGCGCCTGCCGGAGCACGTCCAGCGACCGCTCGTACCGGAACGCCGGCCGGATCCGCTTGAAGATCCGCGGCACCGTCTCCACGTTGTGCGCGAGCACCTGCGGCGCGGCGTCGAAGACCGTCCGCAGCAGGGCCGGCTCGGCGGAGAAGTCCGGGATGAGCAGCTCGACGCCGGTGCCCGGGTTGAGCGCGTGGATCTGCCTGACCGTCTCCGCGTACAGCCAGGCGCCCTCGTCTGGCAGGTCGTCCCGGGCGACGCCGGTCACCGTCGCGTACCGCAGGCCCATCGCCTGCACGGACTCAGCCACCCGGCGCGGCTCGTCGGTGTCCAGCTCGGCCGGGCGGCCGGTGTCGATCTGGCAGAAGTCGCACCGCCGGGTGCACTGGTCCCCGCCGATGAGGAAGGTGGCCTCCCGGTCCTCCCAGCACTCGTAGATGTTGGGGCAGCCGGCCTCCTCGCAGACCGTGTGCAGCCCCTCCCGGCGGACCAGACCCTTGAGCTCGGTGTACGCCGGGCCCATCCGGGCCCGGGTCTTGATCCACGACGGCTTGCGCTCGATCGGGGTCTGCGCGTTGCGGACCTCGAGCCGGAGCATCCGGCGCCCCTGCGGCTGCGGCGTCGTCACCCGCCCGAGCCTACGCCGGGCCCCGGCCGCGTCCGGTCCCGGACGGGTAGGTTCCACCCTGTGGACCTGCGCATCTTCACCGAGCCCCAGCAGGGCGCGTCGTACGGCCAGCTGCTCCGGCTGGCCCGGGCCGCGGAGGACGCCGGCTACGACGCGTTCTTCCGCAGCGACCACTTCCTCACCATGGGCGCGGGGGACGGCCTGCCGGGGCCGACCGACGCCTGGGTGACGCTCGGCGCGCTGGCCCGGGAGACCTCCCGGCTGCGGCTCGGCACCATGGTGACCTCGGCCACCTTCCGGTTGCCGGGTCTGCTGGCCATCCAGGTCGCCCAGGTCGACGCGATGAGCGGCGGGCGGGTGGAGCTGGGCCTCGGCACGGGCTGGTTCGCCGAGGAGCACGCCGCGTACGGGGTCCCCTTCCCGCCGCTGGGGGAGCGCTTCGACCGGCTGGCCGAGCAGCTGGCGATCATCACCGGGCTGTGGCGCACGCCGGTCGGCGAACGCTTCTCGTACGCGGGGAAGCACTACCAGCTGACCGACTCGCCGGCGCTGCCCAAGCCGGTGCAGCGGCCGGGACCGCCGGTCATCATCGGCGGGGGTGGGGCGAAGCGGACTCCGGCGCTGGCGGCGCGGTACGCGGCCGAGTTCAACCTGCCCTTCGCGCCGGTGCAGCAGACGGGCGAGCAGTTCGACCGGGTGCGGGCGGCCTGCCGGGACGGCGGCCGGCCGGACGTCCCGGTCTTCTCCGCCGCGCAGACGCTGTGCTGCGGCAAGGACGACGCCGAGGTGCGGCGGCGGGCGGCCGCGATCGGCCGGGACGTCGACGACCTGCGAGCCAACGGGGTGGCCGGTACCCCGGCCGAGTGCGTGGATCGGATCGGCCGCTTCGCCGGGCTCGGCGCCACCCGGCTCTACCTGCAGATCCTTGACCTGGACGACCTCGACCACATCGAGCTGGTCGCCGCCGAGGTCATGCCCCAGGTCTGAGCCGCCCTAGCCGGCGAGCGCCGCCTTGTGCAGGGCGGCCTCGACCGGCTCGATCGCCTCGGCGACGGTCACGTCGCGGCCGAGCTCGCCGGTGAGCGAGGTGACGCCGGCATCGGCGATGCCGCAGGCGACGATCCCGGCGTACACGGCCATGTCCGGGTCGCAGTTGAGCGAGAAGCCGTGCATGGTCACGCCCTGCGAGACCCGGACCCCGATCGCGGCCACCTTGCGGTCCGGGCCGCGCTCGTCCGCGCGCACCCAGGCGCCGGACCGGCCCTCCACCGCCACCGCGGTGAGCCCGAGCTGGGCGCAGGCACCGATCAGTACCGCTTCCAGGCGCCGCACGTACGCGACCACGTCGACCGGCTCGGCGAGCGCGACGATCGGGTAGCCGACCAGCTGGCCCGGCCCGTGCCAGGTGATCCGGCCGCCGCGGTCGACGTCCAGCACCGGGGTGCCGTCGACCGGCCGCTCCCACGGCTCGGTCCGCTTGCCGGCGGTGTATACCGCCGGGTGCTCCAGCAGCAGCACGGTGTCCGGGCGGGCTCCGGCCACCCGCTCCGCGTGCAGCCGGCGCTGCCAGGCCCAGGCCTGCTCGTACGGGACCAGGCCCGCCCTGATCACCTCCACCTAGCCGACGCTACGCCGCTCCCGGCTGGTGCGGGAAACTGACGCCCTGGCGACCGGAAGTCGCACGGCCCGTCAGAGCAGGCGGGGCTCGATGACGTCCTCGATCGCCCGGCCGTGCCGGCCGCGCTCCACCCGGTACGCCTTCGCGTCCGGCCGGTCGGCCACCGCCTCGACCAGCTCGGTGCCGCGGTAGTGCAGGCCGACCCCGTCGTCGGTGGCGTACCCGGGCGGCAGCAGCTCGTCGGCGACCAGCTGGTGGTAGAGCGGCCGGCGCTGCTCCTCCGAGTCGTAGTGCACGCCGTTGGAGTACGGCAGCAGCGCCAGCCCGTTCGTGACCGGGCGCAGCGTCGGGCCGAACGAGTCCGTGGTCCCGCCGGCGTGCCAGCACAGCGAGCCGGCGGACACCCCGCCGAGCACCACGCCGGCCTCCCACACCTCGCGGAAGACCTGGTCCCAGCCGTGCAGCCGCCAGATCGCCAGCAGCCCGGCCACGCTGCCGCCGCCGACCCAGACGACGTCCTGGGCGAGCAGGTGCGCCTTGACGTCCTCGACCGACGGCATCGGGAACGCGGCCAGCGCGGACACCACCACGTCCCGGCCGAGGAGGGCCTGCACGACGGCCGCGGTGGCGGACGGGTTGTCGCCGCTGGCGGTGCCGACGTAGCAGAGCTTCGGCCGGTCCGGCGAGCCGGCCAGCTCGAAGGCGAAGTCGATGATCGGCCCGGCCTCCAGCCAGGTCCGCCGGGCCGGCCGGAAGCCGCCCGACGTGGCCAGGATGTTCATGCCGGCCACGCTAGCGCTCGCGGCCGGTGACCCAGCGCAGCGCCTGCTCCGCGGTCCGGTGCTGGAACCGGTAGCCGGTGCGCTCCAGCACCCGCGGCAGCACCTTCTGCCCGGCGGTGATCCCCTCGGGGGCGAAGTCGCCGACCGTCAGGCGCAGCACGAAGCCGGGCACCCGGAGCACTGCCGGCCGGTGCAGCACCGAGCCGAGCACCCGGGTGAAGTCGCGGTTGGTCACCGGCGCCGGGCCGGTCAGGTTGACCGGGCCGGTGACATCGTCGCGGCCGAGCAGGTGCAGCACCGCGCCCACCTCGTCGGCGAGCGAGATCCACGACCACCACTGCCGGCCGGAGCCGAGCGGCCCGGCCAGCCCTGCCTTCGCCAGCGGCAACAGCGGGCCGAGCAATCCACCGTTCGGGCTGCAGACCAATCCGGAGCGCAGGTGCACCACCCGGACACCGGCGTCCCCGGCGGCCGCGGTGCACGCCTCCCAGCGCCGGCAGACGGTGGCGAGGAAGCCGGCGCCGGACGGCGCGGTCTCGTCGATCTCCCGGTCCCCGGTGTCGCCGTACCAGCCGACCGCGGACGCGGACAGCAGCGTGCGCGGCCGCGGCGCCGAGCCGGCGGCCCGGGCCAGCGCCTCGGCCACCGTCTCGGTGCCGTCCACCCGGCTGCGGACTATCGCGTCCTTGCGCTGCTGCGTCCACCGCCGGCTGCCGACGTTGACGCCGGCCAGGTGCACCACCGCGTCGACGTCCGCCAGCGCCGCCGGGTCCAGCTCCCGCCGGACCGGGTCCCAGCGGATCTCGTCCGTGCCCTGCGGCGGGCGGCGGACCACCCGGACGACCCGGTGGCCGGCCGCACGCAGCGCCGGGACGAGCGCCGAGCCGATCATGCCCGAGGAACCGGTCACCGCGATCTGCACGCCGGAGATCCTGCCGGTACGCGGCGGCGGCCGCGACCCGAGGGTCCCCGGACCTGCCGGCCGCTCGGACCGGGGGCGGCGCTCTGCCCGCCGCCGCGCCTCCGCGCAGGGCAGCCGGCCGGCCGGCGCGGCGCCGCCGGTTCAGGCCAGGCCGAGGTCCACCTCGAAGGCGCCGCCCTCCAGCCGCTCCTTCACCGTGACCAGGAACCGGGCCGCGTCCGCCCCGTCCACGATCCGGTGGTCGTAGGTCAGGGCCAGGTAGACCATCGACCGCACCGCGATGACCTCGCCGAGGTCGGGGTCGTCCACCACGACCGGGCGCTTGACCACCGCGCCGGTGCCGAGGATGCCGACCTGCGGCTGGTTGATGATCGGCGTGTCGAACAGCGCCCCCCGGCTGCCGGTGTTGGTCAGCGTGAAGGTGCCGCCGCCGAGCTCGTCCGGGCTCACCCGGTTCGACCGGGTGCGCTCGGCCAGGTCGGCGATCTTGCGGGCCATGCCGCCGAGGTTGAGGTCGCCGGCGTCGTGGATGACCGGCACCAGCAGGCCCCGGTCGGTGTCCACCGCGATGCCGAGGTGCTCGGACTCGTGGTACGTGATCGTGCCGGCTTCGGTGTCGATCGACGCGTTGACGCCCGGGTGCTGCTTGAGCGCCTCCACCGTCGCGACGGCGAAGAACGGCAGGAAGGACAGCTTGACGCCCTCGCGCCGCTCGAAGTCCGCCCTGGCCAGCTGGCGCAGCCGCGCGACCCGGGTGAGGTCCACCTCGGCGACCGTCGTCAGCTGCGCGCTGACCTGCAGCGACTCGACCATCCGGCGGGCGATGACGGTGCGCAGCCGGGACATCTTCTCGGTCTTGCCGCGCAGCGGGGACGGCTCGACCCGCGGCGCCGGCCGGGTCTCGACGGCGGCCGGGCCGGCCGGGCCGGGCCGGGCGGACACCGCCGACACGGAGCTGGGCGCCGGCCGGCCGTCGCCGACCGGCTGCTCCTGCCGGGCCGGCTCGGGCCGCCGGGACCGGGCCGCCTCCAGCACGTCCTGCTTGCGGATCCGGCCGCCGACCCCGGTGCCTCGGATGCCGGCGAGGTCGACGCCGTGCTCGGCGGCGAGCTTGCGGACCAGCGGAGTCACGTACGCGCCGGAGTCTTCGCCCGGCTGCCCCTGTCCATCCGTGGACGGCGGCTGCGGGGACGGCTGCGGCGGCGCCTGCTGGGGCGGGGGCGCCTGCTGCTGCGCGGCGGCCTGCCGCGGCTGCTCCGGCGGGGCCGGCCGCTCCTGCTGCGGGGCAGCCTGCTCCTGCGCGGCCGGCTGCTCGGGCTCGGGCTCCGGCTCCGGCTGCCGAGCCTCCTCCTGCCGGGGGGCCTGCTGCTCCTGCCGGGGGGCCCCCTGCTCCTGCCGGGGCTCCTCCTGCGCGGGCGGGGCGGCCTGCTGCTCCTGCTCGGGGGGCGCCTCCTGGGCCGGCGCGCTGCCCGACGGGCTGTCCTCGATCACCGCCAGCTCGACGCCGACCTCGACCGTCTCGTCCTCGGCGACCCGGATCGAGCCGAGCACGCCGGAGGCGGGAGCCGGGATCTCGGTGTCCACCTTGTCGGTGGAGACCTCGAGCAGCGGCTCGTCCGCCTCGACCGGATCCCCCTCCTGCTTCAGCCAGCGGGTGACCGTCCCCTCGGTGACGCTCTCGCCGAGACGCGGCATCGTGACGGAGACCGACATTGGTCAACGACTCCTTCAGTGTCGGGAGGTCAGGTGGCGGGCGGTGGACGCCACTGTGCCGGATCAGCCGTGCATGTGCAGCGGCTTGCCGGCCAGAGCGAGGTGGGCCTCGCCCATGGCCTCGGACTGCGTCGGGTGCGCGTGGATGAGCTGGGCGACCTCGGCGGGCAGTGCCTCCCAGTTGTAGATCAGCTGCGCCTCGGCGAGCAGCTCGCCGACCCGGCTGCCGACCAGGTGCACGCCGAGCACCGGGCCGTCCTTCTCCGCGACCAGCTTCACCGCGCCGGCGGTCTTGAGGATCTGGCTCTTGCCGTTGCCGGCCAGGTCGTACGTCAGCGTCTTGATGCCGTCCGCGCCGTACTTCTCCGCGGCCTGCGCCTCGGTCAGCCCGACGGAGGCCACCTCGGGATCGGAGTAGGTCACCCGGGGCACCCCGGCATAGTCGATCGGCACCACCGACAGCCCGGCCAGCCGCTCGGCGACCAGGAAGCCCTCGCCGAAGCCGACGTGCGCGAGCTGCGGGGACGGCACCAGGTCCCCGACCGCGGAGATCGTCGGGACGTTGGTCTGGCAGTACGCGTCGACCTTGACGAAGCCGCGGTCCAGCGCGACCCCGGCCTCCTCGTACCCGAGACCCTGCGAGACCGGCCCGCGGCCGACGGCGACGAGCAGCAGCTCCGCCTCGACGGTCTTGCCGCTGTCCAGCGACACCCGGACGCCGCCGTCGGTGTGCTTCACGCCGGCGAAGCGGGCACCCAGCTCCTGCTTGATGCCGCGCCGGCGGAAGGCCCGCTCCAGCAGCTTGGAGCTCGCCTCGTCCTCCAGCGGGACCAGGTGCGGCAGCATCTCGACGACGGTCACCTCGGCGCCGAAGGAGCGCCAGATGCTGGCGAACTCCACCCCGATGACCCCGCCGCCGAGGACGACCACCGAGCCGGGCACGCGGTCCAGCTGCAGGGCGTGGTCGCTGTAGATCACCCTGCCGCCGTCCACCTCGAGGCCGGGCAGCGTCCGCGGCACCGACCCGGTGGCGAGCACGACGTGCCTGCCGGTGTAGGTCGTCTCGCCGACCTCGACCGAGGTGGGCGAGACCAGCCGCCCCGCGCCCTCGACGAACTGGACGCCCCGGCTCTTGACCAGCCCCTGCAGGCCCTTGTAGAGCCGGCCGACGACACCCTCCTGGTACTTCCTCACCGCGGCCGCGTCGATCCCCTCCAGCGACGCCCGGACGCCGAACTGCTCGCTCTCCCGGGCCAGGTCGGCGACCTCACCGGCGTGCAGCAGCGCCTTCGTCGGGATGCAGCCCCGGTGCAGGCAGGTGCCGCCCAGCTTGTCCTTGTCGATGAGCGCGACGCTCATGCCGAGCTCCGCAGCCCGCAGCGCGCAGGCGTAGCCGCCGCTGCCGCCGCCCAGGATGACGAGGTCGACGTCGGTCTCAGCCACCGGGATCTCCTAGCTGGTCTCGCCGGACCGGGGGCGGCCGCCACCCGATCGCTGCCTTCCCCCATCTTGGCACCCGGACACGCCTGGACGCAGGGAGGGGCGCCGCCGGTCAGCCCGGCTCGACGATGTCCTCCAGCGTCGCCACCAGGGTGCGGACCGGGACGCCGGTGCCGCCCTTCGGGGTGTAGCCCCACGGCTTGCCGGTGTTCATCGCCGGCCCGGCGACGTCGATGTGCGCCCAGACCACGCCGTCGGCGACGAACTCGCGCAGGAACAGCCCGGCGGCCAGCATCCCGCCCGCCCGCTCACCGGTGACGTTGGCCAGGTCGGCGACCCGGGAGTCCAGCCCGGAGCGGAGCTCCTCGGGCAGCGGCATCGGCCACATGCCTTCGCCGACCCGCTCGCCGGCCGCCACCACCCGGGCGCGCAGCTCCTCGCTGCCCATCACCCCGGCCGTCCGGTCGCCGAGCGCGACCCGCTGGGCACCGGTCAGCGTGGACGCCTCGATCAGGTACGCGGGCGAGTCCTCGCAGGCCCGGACGATCGCGTCGGCGAGGATCAGCCGGCCCTCGGCGTCGGTGTTGAGCACCTCCACCCGCTTCCCGCCGTACATGGTCAGCACGTCCGCCGGCCGGTACGCGGCGCCGCTCGGCAGGTTCTCCGCCATCGGGACCGTCGCGACCACCTCGAGCGGCAGGTCGAGCGCGGCCACCGCGGTCATGGCGGCGACCACCGCGGCGGCACCGGCCATGTCCGCCTTCATCTGCTCCATGCCGGCGGCCGGCTTGATCGAGATGCCGCCGGAGTCGAACGTGATGCCTTTGCCGACCAGCGCCACCTTCGGGCCGCTGCCGGCGTGCCGGATCCGGACCAGCCGGGGCGGCCGGGCCGAGCCGCCGCCGACCCCGAGCAGCCCGCCGAAGCCGGCCGCCCCGAGCGCCTCCTCGTCCAGCACCTCGACCTCGAGGCCGGCCGCCCGGGCGGCCTCCGCGGCGCGTCGGGCGAACTCGGCCGGCGGCAGGTCGTTCGGTGGTGTGTTGACCAGGTCGCGGGCCAGCGCGACGGCGCCGGCCAGCACGCCGGCCCGGTGCGCCGCGGCGGCCAGGCCGTCCGCGTCCGGGTCGGGCACGAGCAGCGTGACCAGGGCCGGCGGTGCCGTCTTGGTGCTGTCGCCGTCGCTGCGGTACGCGGTGAACGCGTACGCGCCGAGCAGCGCGCCCTCGGCCGCCGCGGCGACCAGCTCCGCGGCGGGCGGCCGGCCGCCGGCCAGGCCGAGCGCGGAGGCGACCCGCGCCCGCCCGGACAGCGCCCGGGTGGTGGCGGCCGGCGAGCGGGTCGGCGAAGG
>JBJMII010000041.1:0-20085 GCA_045806925.1 Mycobacteriales bacterium | reverse complement strand
GTTCCTCAGCCCGCAGCTGACGGCGGCGATCCTGCGCGCGGTCGCCTATGTGCCGGGCGTGGAGCACCTCGGGACCGGAGCCGACCTGCTCGGCCGGCCCGGCACTGTCGTCGGGCGCACCGAGCCGGCGCGCGGCAGCCGGCGGGAGATCGTCTTCGACCCGGCCGTCGCCTTCGGCGGCCCGACCTGCGCCCCAGGCACGCCCTGCCCCGGCGCCTCCCCGTCCCCGGCCGGCCTGCGCCGCGGCGCGGTGCTGTGGGAGTCGGTGATCACGACGGCGGTGGTGGACGAGGTCGGCCAACGGCCCGCACGCTGACGAGCCGGCGACCCGCGTCGCGCGGCGCCCCCGGGTCGCGCAGGGTCTTCGCGTCGCGCGGCGCCCCCGGGTCGCGCGGCGCCCCCGGGTCGCGCGGCGCCCCCGGGTCGCGCAGCATCTCCGGGTCCCGCAGGACGGCGAGTGCGGTGCGCAGGTCGGGCGCCTCGAGGACGCGTATCCCGGGCGGCACCCGGCCGGGATCGGGGGGCACGAGCGCGGCAGTGAAGCCGAGCCTCGCCGCCTCCGCCAGCCGGCGGCCCACCCCGCCCACCGGACGCAGCTCCCCGGACAGCCCGACCTCGCCGAGCGCGACCACCTCCGTCGGCAGCGGGCAGTCACCCACCGCCGACGCCACCGCCAGCGCGAGCGCCAGATCGGCCGCCGGCTCGGTGAGCCGGACCCCGCCCACGGTGGCGCAGAAGACGTCGTCGGAGCCGAGCTGGATCCGCCCGCGCCGCTCCAGCACCGCGAGCACCATCGCCACCCGGGCCGCGTCGAGCCCGCTGACCGCCCGCCGCGGGGTCGCCAGCGTCGACCGGGCGACCAGCGCCTGCACCTCGGTCAGCAGCGGCCGCCGGCCCTCGACCGTCACCGTGACGCAGGTCCCCGGCACCGGCTCAGGCCGCCGGGACAGGAACAGCCCGGACGGGTCCGGCAGGCCCTGGATGCCGCCGTCGGTCAGCTCGAAGCAGCCCACCTCGTCGGCCGGACCGAACCGGTTCTTGGTGGCCCGGACCAACCGCAGCGTCGAGTGCCGGTCCCCCTCGAACTGCAGCACCACGTCCACCAGATGCTCCAGCACCCGCGGCCCGGCGATCGTGCCGTCCTTGGTGACGTGGCCGACCAGCACCGTCGCCATGCCGCGGCTCTTGGCCGCCGCGATCAGCGCCGCCGCCACCGCCCGGATCTGGGTCACGCCGCCGGCGGCGCCGTCCGCCACCGGCGACGCGATGGTCTGCACCGAGTCGACCACCAGCAGGCCGGGGGACACCGCGTCGACGTGTGCCAGCAGGGCGGCCAGGTCGGTCTCCGCCGCCAGGTAGAGCCCCGGGTGCAGCGCGCCGGTCCGCTCCGCGCGCAGCCGCACCTGGGCGGCGGACTCCTCGCCGGTGACGACCAGCGCGGGCGCGCCACCGGCCGCCGCGTAGCGGCTCGCCACCGCGAGCAGCAGCGTGGACTTGCCGACGCCGGGCTCGCCGGCCAGCAGCAGGACGGCGCCGGGAACGAGGCCACCGCCGAGCACCCGGTCCAGCTCGCCGACGCCGGTCGGCTGCGCCCGGGCGGCCTCGACGTCGATCTCGGCGATCGGCCGAGCCGGCGCGGTCACCGCACCGGCGGTCACGGCGCCGGCGAGCGACCGCAGCCCGACCGGGGCGGCACCGGTCTCGGCCACCGACCCCCACGCCTGGCACTCCGGGCAGCGCCCGACCCAGCGCGGGGGAGCGTGCCCGCACTCACCGCACCGGTACGCCGCCCGGTCCCTGCTCTTCGCCACGGCGCGACCGTAGCCGCCGCCCCCGACAAAACCGGGACGCCGCCCTACTCCCCCTGCTCACCCTGCACCGGGACGGTGGGCGCCGGCGGGACCTCCTCGCTGGGAATGGCGACCGCCACGTTCACCGTCACCTCACCGGCCTGCGCGAAGACGAAGGTCACCGGCACAACCTGGGCCGGCCGCAGCGTCCTGGTCAGCCCGGTGAGCAGGATCTCCGGACCGTCGTCCCGCAGCGCGACCAGGCCGGCGGCCGGGATCGGGATGCCGGTCTCCGCCTCCTGGGTCGGCGAGGCGGATGCGGACGCCGACCCGCTCGGCGTTCCGGACGGCGTTCCGCTCGGCGTTGCGCTCGCCGTCCCGGACGGCGATGGCTGGCCGGAGCCGGTCGGTGCGGCCGAGGTGGGTGCCGCCGACTGGCTCGCCGCCGGCCCGGTCGTCAGCGTCACCCGCTCCGCCGCGTCGGTCCGCACCTCGACGAGCGTGTCCGCGTCCGAGCCCTCGTTGACGATGATCAGCTGCAGCCGGGCGTCCGAACCTCGCGGCCAGCTGCCCGTCTCCGGGTACTCGATCGTCACGTCGCGCAGTGCGAGCTGGCCGACCTGGGCGAAGGTGCCGTCGATCGTCGGGATCTCCTCGGCGGTCTGCGCCTGCTGCCCCGCATGGCAGCCGGCGAGCAGGGTGGCGCCGGCCGCGGCGAGCGCGGCCACTGCGGCCCGGGATCCTCCGGCGGTGCGGCGCGACGTGCGGATCACGGCCACCGGCCTCCTGTCGTACGGCGTCTCGGCCCGCCAGCGTAGCGGCGCCGCCCCAGGCGTACCCGCCCAGGTCAGGACCGACGCTCAGCGGACCGCGGCGCCGGACCCGACCAGCAGCGCGACGTCCACCGTGGCGACCACCAGCACGCCGAGGAAGGCCGCCCGCGAGCCCGGACGGCGGCCCAGCAGCGCCGCCCCGACGCCGCAGAACGCGGCGACCACCACCGCCCCGGCCCCGAGTACGCCGGGCGGGCCGGCCGGTCCCGCCGCCAGCACCACCGACGCGGCCAGCAGCAGCACCGCGGCGGCGACCCGGCTGCCCGCCGGCCCGAGCAGCTGCGGCAGCCCGCGCACCCCGGTGCGCAGGTCGTCATCGATATCTGGCAGCACGTTCGCGAAGTGCGCCCCGGCGCCGAGCAGCGCGCCGGCCGCGACCAGCCAGCCGACCACCGGCCGGCCCCGCAGTCCCGCGCTGACGAAGGCGGGCAGCAGTCCGAAGGACACCGCGTACGGCAGCACGGACAGCGGGGTGGCCTTCAGGCGCAGGTTGTACGCCCACGCCGAGGCCACCGCGACCAGGTGCAGCGAGCCGGCGAGCGGCCCGGACAGCAGCGACAGCGGCAGCACCGCCACCGCGGCTGTCGCCATCGCCGTCCGGACCACCGCCGGGTCCAGCGTGCCGACCGCCACCGGCTTGTCCGTACGCGCGCTGAGCACGTCCCGGTCCCGGTCGAGGTAGTCGTTCATCCAGCCGATCGACAGCTGCCCGGCGAGCACCGCGAGGGTGACGGCGAGGGTGCCGGCGACACCGCGCCCGACCGCGGCGGCCAGCGCCGCCGACACCGCGGTCACCGCGGCGGTCGGCTCCGGGTGGCAGGCGCGGACCAGGCCGCGGACGGTGCCCACCGCGCCACCGTACGGGTGCTCCCGCGGTCAGCCGGTCGGGGCGCGCGTGCCCAGCCCGAGGCGCAGGACGTCGAGCTCGGTCTTGAGTTTCCGTAGTGCGATCGGCTCGTCCATCTTCCGGACGAACCGCCCGTCCACGCCGACCAGCACCAGCACCGGCCCGCCGGGGGTGCGCCGGCCGGCCCGCTCGGCGCCGTACTTCGTCGCCAGCACGCCGGTCGGCTCGGCCAGCCGGACGGTGCCGGACCCGGTGAGCCCGGCCGGCAGTGCCGGCAGCGTCCGGTCGACGAGCAGGAAGTACACGCCGTGCTGGACCACCACCAGGCCCACGTCCCGGAGCGCCGCGTCGCAGCCGCAGCCGATCGGAGCCAGCGCGAGCACCGCGGGCCGGAAGTCCCGCACCCGCGCCGGTGTGCCGTCGGCCTGGGTCACCGGCAGGTCCGGCAGCAGCTGGCCGTCCCGGTCGGAGCCGGCACCCGAGCTGGCCAGCGGCGCCGGCGAGGTGGTCGGCCGGCGCGGCTGGAAGAGCAGCAGCAGGCTGGCGAAGCCGGCCACCATCAGCAGCGCGACGATCACCAGCGGGCCGGCCGGCCCGCGCGGGCTGACCAGCCGGCGCAGCCGGTCCCGGCGCGCACGGGCGCGGCGCTCCCGGCGCAGGGCCCGGACCTCTGCGTCCAGCGCGCTGATGTCGTCGGGGATGACGACGTGGTCGATCCAGGACTCGCCGCCGGCGCGGTCGTCCTCGTCGTCGCGGCGCACCGCTCCACTCTCCGCCGCCAGCGCCCCCGGCGCAACGGCCGGCCCGGGCAGCCCGGCGTGCGCTGCGCCGGGCTGCCGCTCCGCTGCGTGACGGGCCAGCACGCCGAGCCGGCGTTGTCAACCCCCCTTTGCCCGTACGCATGGCGCTGACCTGCACAAACGGCGGTCGCAGAAGGTGAGGTCGGCGCGTCGGCGTGTTATTCTGGGTGAAGCGAAAGGGGTCACAGACACATGGTTTTCAAGGTCGGCGAGACCGTCGTCTACCCGCACCACGGGGCAGCTGTCATCGAGGCCATCAGGACCCGCGTGATCAAGGGCGAGGAGAGGATCTACCTGGTTCTCAAGGTTGCCCAGGGGGACCTCACGATCGAGGTGCCCTCCGCCAACGCCGAGATCGTCGGAGTCCGCGACGTCGTGGGCCAGGAGGGTCTCGACCGGGTGTTCGAGGTGCTCCGCGCCCCGCACACCGAGGAGCCGACCAACTGGTCCCGGCGCTACAAGGCCAACCTGGAGAAGCTCGCCTCCGGCGACGTCAACAAGGTGGCCGAGGTCGTTCGCGACCTGTGGCGTCGCGACCGGGAGCGGGGCCTGTCCGCCGGTGAGAAGCGGATGCTCTCCAAGGCCCGGCAGATCCTGGTCAGCGAGCTCGCGCTGGCTGAGGGGACCAACGAGGACAAGGCCGAGGTGCTCCTCGACGAGGTCCTCGCCTCCTGACCCCGCCGTCCCCTGTGGACGTCGCCGGTCTCGTCCTGGCGGTCGATGACGGCCGACCGCCGAGGGCCATGCTGTCGATGCCGCTGCGCCGGCTCGCCGGCGTCCCGTTGGTCGTGCATGCCGCTCGCGCCCTGCGCGCGAGCGGCATTCTCGATTCGCTGGTCGTGGTGGCGCCGCCGGACGCCGTAGCGGACGTGCGCGAGTGGCTGGCCGAGCTGGCGCCCGCGACCGCCCTCGCCGGCCCGCCCTCCCGGCACGGATCTCTCCACTGTGGACTGTCCGCGCTCGGCGCCGCGGTCGACACCGTGGTGGTGCATGACGCCTGCCGCCCGCTCGCCCCGGCCGAGCTCGCCGTCCGCACGGTGGCGGCGGTCCGGGCCGGTGCCGACCTCGCCGTCCCGGTGCTCGAGATGACCGAGACGGTGAAGGAGCTGGACGCGGACGGGTGGATCACCCGGACGGTGCCGCGGGAGTCCATGGTGCGGGTGCAGGCCCCGTGCGCCGTGCGCCGCGACGTGCTCGACGCTGCGCACCGCGGCTGCGCGCCGGCGGACGAGGGCGCCTGGCTGACCGGCACCGGCATCCGCGCGGTCGCGGTCGACGGTCACGACGACGCCTTCGCCGTGCTGCAGGAGGCCGACCTCGACGTCGCCGCCGCGCTGCTGGCGAGCCGGCGTCACTGAGCCAGCAAGGCCGCGGCGAGCTCGAGGTCGGCCGGGTAGGTGACCTTGACGTTGCGCGGGTCGCCGGGCAGGCAGTGCACCCGCAGCCCGGCGTAGCGCTCCACGCAGGCGGCCGTGTCGGTGCCGGCGAAGCCGTCCCGCTCGGCCCGCTCGTACGCGTCCAGCAGCAGGTCGGCCCGGAACGCCTGCGGGGTCTGCACCCGGACCAGCCGGCGGGTCGGCGGCTCGGTGCGCACGCCGTGCGCGGGGTCGACGACCCCGGCGTCCGGCAGCGGTACGCCGGGAACGGCAGCGCCGTGCATCCGCGCGGCCTCGATCGTGTCCTCGATGAGCCGGCAGCGGGCCAGCGGGCGGGCGCCGTCGTGGACGGCGACGACGGCCAGCTCACCGGCCCGGATGGCCGGCCCGAGGTGGGACAGCGCGGCCCACTCCGAGCCGTGCCGGGTCGCGCCGCCGGGCACGATCTCCACGTCCCCGCCGGTGCGGTCCGCGGCGTCCGCGGCGAGCGGGAGGTCCGCCGGCCGGGCGACGAGCACCAGCCGGCGTACGGACGGGGCGGCGGCAAAGGACTCCAGCGCCCAGGACAGCAGGGGTCTGCCGGCTACCGGCAGGTAGACCTTGTTGCCGGTCGCGCCGACCCGGCTGCCCGAGCCGCCGGCGAGCACCACGGCGGCGGCGGCCAGCATGCTCCGACCGTAGCCCGCCGGCCCGGTGCACCGCTGTCGCGGACCCGGGGGACCCGGGCGGCGGCGGCCGGCGGGGACCGGCGAGAATGCGCGCATGCGGGTGGGCATCGGCGTCGACGTGCACCCCATCGAGCCCGGCCGTCCCTGCTGGCTCGCCGGCCTGCTCTGGCCGGACGCCGCCGGCTGCGCCGGCCACTCCGACGGTGACGTCGCCGCACATGCCGCCTGCGACGCCCTGCTCTCCGCCGCCGGCCTCGGCGACCTCGGCTCGGTCTTCGGCACCGCCGACCCGCGCTGGGCCGGCGCGTCCGGCGTCACCCTGCTCACCGAGACCGCCGTCCTGGTGGCCGCCGCCGGCTGGACGGTCGGCAACGTCGCCGTCCAGCTCGTCGGCGAGACGCCGCGGCTCGGACCGCGCCGGGCCGAGGCCGAGGCGGCGCTCTCCGCCGCGGTCACCGCCCCGGTCAGCGTCTCCGCCACCACCACCGACGGTCTCGGCCTGACCGGCCGCGGGGAAGGCCGGGCGGCGGTCGCCACCGCGCTCCTGCTCCCCGCCTGAGGCAGAGCCGGCATCGCTCCCGGCTGCTCGGCCGGTCGGAGGCTGCTACCGCCGCGCGACGTGGCGTCCGCCCGGCAGCGGCGTACCGGCACGCCCCGGTACTCGACCTGGCCGCGGTCGCCGGCGCCGCGCCGGCAGTGGTCAGGGCTGCTACGCCGGGCGCTGCAGCGGCGCCGGCCGCGCCGGGGTGATGTCGGCCACCTCGGCGGTGCCGGTCCGCGCCTCGGCGGTCAGCCGGGCGCGCAGCCGGGCCAGCGCCCGGCTCCGGGTGGTCCGCACGGTGATCTCGCTGATCCCGAGCACAGCGGCGACCTCGGCGTCCGGCCGGTCGTCCAGCACGGTCGCCACGATCACCCGGCGCTGCCGGTCGGTCAGCGCGGCCACCGCGTCGGCCAGCGCGAGCCGGTCCAGCACGGCCTCGTCGTGCGGCGGGCGGGCCCGGTCCGGAAGCTCGGCGAGCACGACCTCGTGCGCCGTACGCCGCCAGCGGCTCACGCACTCGTTGCCCACCGCGCGCCGGAGGTAGGCCCCGGGGGCGTCCATCTCGCCGGCGTCCCGGCCCCCCTTGAGGATCCGGACCGCCACGTCGTGCACGACGTCCTCGGCGTCCGCGCCGCCGGCGCCCAGCCGGGACCGGGCCGAGCGGACGAGGTCGGCGCGATGGGTGGCGAGCACCCCGGCCCAAGCCTCGGCAGCCTCCGCGCGGGTCGCGGTGGGCAGTGGCACCGTGGCGGTCATCGGGGTCCTCCGGGCTCGACTGGGTGGACGAGGTGACCCTGCTCCCGGGTAGGCGCGCCGCGAAGGGGGGTTACCCCCCTGCACCCGCGCGCGCAGAGGCGAGAGGCTGCCGGCGTGGACCTGACCGCCGCGAGCCGTACCGGGGTGGGCCGGGAGGCGAGCGAGGACCGCTGGGTCGCCGTCAACGGCGACCACGCGCTGGTGCTGGCCGTCGCGGACGGCATGGGCGGCACCATCGGCGGCGGGGAGGCGGCCACCGCGGCGCTGGCCGCGCTCCTCGACCAGCTGGACGGGTCCGCCCCGGTCACCCTGGGTACGCTCGGCGCCGCCGTCGCCGCGGCCCACCAGCGGGTCCGCGCGCTGGCCCCGGACGGAATGCCGGTCGCACTGCGCGCGGGCACCACGCTCACCGCCGCGGTCGCCACCGGCCACCGGCTGCACCTGGCCCACGTCGGCGACTCCAGCTGCTGGCTGCTCCGCCGCGGCCGGCTGCGCCGGCTGACCGAGGTGCACACGCATGCCGCCGCGCTGGTCGCCGCCGGGGCGGTGGAGCGCGGTTCGCCGGCCGAGCGCCGGCTCGGTGGGCTGCTCACCCGCTTCCTCGGCATGCCGGGTCCGGTCGCCGGCCAGCTGAGCACCGTCCGGCTCCGTCCCGGCGACCGCGTCCTGGTGGCGACGGACGGGGTGACCGGCGCGCTGCCGGTGCCGGCACTGGCCGAGCTGCTGTCCCGGCCGGGCGGCGCCGCCGAGGTGGTCCGGGCCGCGGTCGCCGCCGGCGGTCGGGACGACGCCACCGCCGTGCTGGTGGACGTGGACACGCTCGCACCGTCCGGAAATACTCGGCATGCGGGCGGACATGCGGGCGGTGGGGCGGAGGTGCCGGCACGATGACGGGGACGGTCCGGGACCCGGTCGCTGTCCAGCCGGCCCTGCCGGCACCGCGGACCGTCCCGCTGGAGCCCGGCGAGACGGTCGGTGACCCGCCGGACAACCGGTGGCGGGTGGTCCGGCACGTCGCCGACGGCGGCTTCTCCTCGGTGTACGAGGTGCGCCCGGCTACGCCGGAGACGGTCGACCGGCACGGCGGTGCACCCCGCGCGCTGAAGTGCGTCTGGGGCACCCCGGCCGAGCTGACCGCGATGAACAGCGAGGCGGCTCGGATCCGCGAGGTGGACGGGCACGCCGGCGTGCTCGAGCTGGTCACCATGTTCCGCTTCGAGCGCGGCAGGACGCCGCACCACGACGTCGACCCCGTGCTGCCACACCACTATGTCGGCCTGGTGCTCGAGCTGGCGGACGAGGACCTGCCCACCTTCGGTGCCCGGGTGGCGCCGGACGAGCGGGCCTGGGCGGCGGTCTTCGAGCAGGTCGCGGCCGGGCTGGAGCACATCCATGCCCGCCGCGTCGTGCACGGCGACATCAAGCCGACGAACGTGCTGCGGCTCGGCGCCCGGTTCGCGGTCGCCGACTTCGGGGTGTCCGCGCCGCTGGAGTCGACCCGGTCCGCCGGCATCGGGCTGGCCCGGACCATCGCCTTCTGGCCGCCGGAGTCCGCGACCCAGGGCGTGCTGCAGGCCGACGGCGTGCGCCGGCCGCCGGTGGAGGGCTGGCGCGCCAGCCAGGCCGGTGATGTCTGGGCGCTGGCGGTCAGCGCGCACCGGATACTCACCGGCCGGCACATCACCGCCGGCACCACGCCGGAGCAGCAGTACGAGCTGGTGTGCCTCGGCAAGTACGCGGTGGACGGCCGGCTGGGCGCCGGCTGGCGCCGGCTGCTGGAGGACTGCCTGGTGCACGAGCCGGACCGCCGCCGGGTGACCACCGCGGCCGAGCTGCGCCGGCGGCTGGCCGAGCTGGCGGTGCCGCCCGCGTACGCGGGGGCGCCGTGGCCGCCCGGCGCGCCGCGGCTGGCCGCGCTGCTGGACCTCGACCCCGCCGCGGGCGGGCCGTTGCTGGCGCTGACCCTGGACCGGCCCGGCGGCCGGGTGACCGGCGCGCTGCTGCCGGCCGACGGCGTGCTGCCCCAGGTGGCGCGGCACCTCACTGAGGACGTGCTGCCGGCTCTCGCCGCCCGGCCGACCGCCGTCACCACGGTGACCACCGCCCTGAGCGGGGCGACAGCGGCCTTCGGCGGTGCCGGCCCGGCTCGCGCCGGCGGTGCGCCGCGGGCCGGGCGCGGTCCCGACCCGGCCGCCACCCTGGTCGTGACGACCGCGGAGCTGGAGCGCACCCGGCAGCTGAGCGAGAGCGTCTCCCGGCAGCGTGACCGGATGGCCGCGGACCGGGACCGGCTGGCCCGGTCCCGGGACGACGTCGCCGCGGACCGGGACCGGCTGCGCCGGGACTACGAGATCCTGGCCGGCCGGCTGGACCGGCTGGAGCGGGAGGCGGCCAGTTCCCGCCGCGTGGTCGAGCGGGAGCCGACCCGGGTGCTCGCCGGCGATCCCGGACCGCCGGCCGCCACCGCCGTCCCGGTGTCCACAGTGGATGTCCAACGGGGACGGTCGGGCCGGCCGGCCGCAGCGGGCCGGCGGGCCGGCAGCGCGCCGCGCCGGATGGCGCGTCGGCTGGTCACCCTGGTCGCCGTCCTGGTGGCCTTCGCGGTCGTCGCGGTGGTGGGCACCGCTGCACTGTTCGACACCACGCCCGGCCAGGTCGGCGCCCGGCTGATCGGCTTCGTCGACCAGGTCCGCGCCGCCGGTGGTCCGTGACCCGGTGCTGCCCCTCCAGCCCCCAGGGCCGGTCCGCGCCCGGCTGCTGCGACCCGGCCAGCCGGACCTGCCGCTCGTCCCCGGGGAGGCACTGTCCTTCGGCCGGTCCGGGCCGCAGTCCATCGCGGACCTCGCAGTCAGCGACAGCCCGCGGGTGAGCCGCCGGGCCGGCACCCTGGACGTGACGCCGTTCGGCGTGCTGCTGTCCAACACCGGGTCCAACCCGCTCCTGGTGGACGAACCGGCCACCCGGCACACCGTCCGACCGGGACAGTCGCACCTGGTCACCGATGGCCGGGTGCGGATCGGCTTCGCCGGTACGGACGACGGTGTCGAGCTGGAGGTGACCGGCGCGGTCCGGCCGGCGGATGCGGTCAGCGGTGCCGACGAGGCCACCGCCGAGCGGACCCGGCCGGCCTGGTCGCTGCTGGAGGGGACGGCCTACTTCGCCTGCCTGGTGGCGCTCTGCGAACCCACCCTGCGGCACCCGGACAGCCCGTGGATCCCGACCAGCCAGCAGGTCGCCGACCGGCTCTTCGAGCGCGGCCTGCTGCCGGAGCGGCGCACCGCCGACTGGGTGGACCGCCGGCTGGACGACGTGCGGGAGAAGCTGCCGGTGGGCGAGCGGCCGTGGTCGGCGACCCGGGCGCGCCGGGCCACCGAGGCCGAGCAGCAGCAGGCGCTGGCCCGGGAGCGGTCCGGCGCGCCGCGGCGGGGTGGGCGCAAGGAGCAGCTGGTGGAGTTCGCGGTCTCGTCCGGCATCGTCACCGTCGCCACCGTCCGGCGGCTGCTCGGCTGACTCCCCGTATCCTCGGACGGGTGAGCTTGGCGCTGTACGACACGGGCACCCGGTCGGTGCGGGAGTTCGTCCCGCTCGTCCCCGGGCAGGTGTCGGTGTACTACTGCGGCGCCACGGTGCAGGCCGCCCCGCACCTCGGCCACCTCCGCTCCGGGCTCGACATCGACGTGCTGCGCCGCTGGCTGGAGCACTCCGGGCTGACCGTGACGATGGCGCGCAACGTCACCGACATCGACGACAAGATCCTTGCCGTGGGCGCCGCCCAGGGCGTGCCGTGGTGGCAGGTGGCCTTCCGCAACGAGCGGGCCTTCACGGCGGCGTACGAAGCGCTCGGCGTGCTGCCGCCGACGGTCGAGCCGCGGGCCACCGGGCACGTCCCGGAGATGATCGCGCTGATGCGGCGGCTGGTCGACGCGGGCCATGCGTACGCGACGGGAGGCGACGTCTACTTCGCGGTTCGCACCTGGCCGGAGTACGGGTCGCTGTCCGGCCAGCAGGTGGCCGCGATGCAGCAGGGCGAGCCGACCGGGGCCAAGCGGGACCCGGTGGACTTCGCGCTCTGGAAGGGGGCCAAGCCGGGCGAGCCGGCCTGGGACACCCCGTGGGGCGCCGGCCGGCCCGGCTGGCACCTGGAGTGCTCGGCGATGGCGACGAAGTACCTGGGGCCGACCTTCGACGTGCACGGCGGCGGGCTCGACCTGGTCTTCCCGCACCACGAGAACGAGCAGGCCCAGTCGCACGCGGTCGGCGACGGCTTCGCCCGCTGGTGGTTCCACAATGGACTGCTCACCCTCGGCGGCGAGAAGATGAGCAAGTCGCTGGGCAACTCGCTGGTGGTGGCGGACATGCTGCGGCGGTGGCGGCCGGTGGAGCTGCGCTACTACCTCACCGCGGCGCACTACCGGTCCACTGTGGACTACTCGGAGGAGGCGCTGGCCGACGCGGCGGCGGCCTACCGCCGGGTGGAGGGCTTCCTGACCCGGGCCGCCGAGCTGGTCGGCGAGGGCGAGCCCGGCTCGCCGCCGGCCGCGTTCGGGTCCGCAATGGACGACGACCTGGCGGTGCCGCAGGCGCTCGCAGTGCTGCACGGCGCGGTCCGGGACGGCAACGCCGCGCTCGGGGCGGGGGACAAGGCCGTCGTCGGGGAGCGGTACGCGGAGGTCCGGGCGATGCTCGGCGTCCTCGGCCTGGACCCGCTGGCCGAGCCCTGGCGGGACGACCGGCGCACCGACCTCACCGCGGTGGTCGACGCGCTCGTCGGTGTCGCGCTGGACCAGCGGCAGGAGGCCCGCCGGCGCAAGGACTACCGGGCCGCGGACACGATCCGCGCCCGGCTCGCCGCGGCCGGAATCGCGGTCGAGGACACCCCCACCGGCTCGCGCTGGACGTTCATCGAGGGGAACGGCTGATGGCCGGCAACTCGCAGCGCCGCGGCGCCCGCAGGGGGACCGGCACCAAGAAGGGCGCGGTGGTCGGCTCCGGCGGGCAGCGCCGGCGCGGCCTGGAGGGCCGCGGCCCGACGCCACCGGCCGAGGCCCGCAAGGGGCACCCGGCACAGCGTCGGGCCGCCGCGGCCGCGAAGAACAATGCCCGCAAGCCGGCCCGCGCCCGCGGCGAGGCGCCCGAGCTGCTGGTCGGCCGCAACCCGGTGGTGGAGGCGCTGCGGGCGCAGATCCCGACCACGGCCCTCTACGTCGCCCAGGGCATCGAGCCGGACGAGCGGGTCGCCGAGGCGGTCCGCCGGGCGGCGGACCGCGGCGTGCCGGTGCTCGACGTCGGCCGGTCCGAGCTGGACCGGATGACCGGCGGCGTGCTGCACCAGGGGATCGGCCTGCAGGTCCCGCCGTACTCGTACGCGCACCTGGACGACGTGCTGGCCCGCGCGGCCGAGTCGCCGGACCCCGCGCTGCTGGTCGCCCTGGACGGGGTGACCGACCCGCGCAACCTGGGCGCGGTGGTCCGCTCGGCGGCCGCCTTCGGCGCGCACGGGGTGATCGTGCCGGAGCGGCGGTCGACGCCGATGACGGCGACCGCCTGGCGGACCAGCGCCGGTGCCGCCGCCCGGCTGCCGATCGCGCGGGTGACCAACCTGGTCCGCGCGCTCAAGGCCGCCCAGCAGGCCGGGCTGGTCGTGGTCGGGCTGGACGCGGACGGCGACGTGCCGCTCGACGACCTGGAGGCGGCGGTCGACCCGCTGCTGGTCGTGGTCGGCTCCGAAGGCCGCGGGCTGTCCCGACTGGTGGGCGAGACCTGCGACCTGCGCGTGTCGATCCCGATGACCGCGGCCACCGAGTCGCTCAACGCGGGCATCGCCGTCGCGGTCACCCTGGCCGAGGTCGCCCGTCGCCGGCGGGTCACTCCGGGGAGCGGTCCCCGGACCCCCGGAGCGGTCGGTCGGTCCGGCTGATCCGTTCGGTCGGCGCGGTCGCCCAGCGAGAGCGCAGGCCGGACAGGCTCGTCGCAGGCGGGACAGGCTCGTCGCAGGTCAGACCGGTGGGGGCACGGTGGAGTCGCGGACCACCAGCCGGGGGCGGAACACCCGGGAGTGCGCCGGCGGCGCCGGATCGCGCTCCAGCTCCGCCAGCAGCCCGTCCACGGCTGCGGCCGCGATCTCCGAGATCGGCTGCGCCAGCGTGGTCAGCGCCGGCGCGCAGTACGACGCGAGCGGGATGTCGTCGAAGCCGACCACCGACAGGTCGCGGGGCACCACCAGCCCGCGGTGCTGCGCCTCGCTGATCGCCCCGAGCGCCATCAGGTCGGAGGAGCAGATCACCCCCGTGGGCCGGGTCGTGTCGAGCAGCCGCGCCATCGCCTCCGCGCCGCCGGCCGGCCCGTACGGCGCCGGCGCCACGAGCTCGGGGCCGTGTCCGATACCCGCCTCCTCCAGCGCCACGGCCCAGCCGGCCGCCTTGAGCCGGCTCGGCATCGACCGGGTCGGCCCGCTGACGAAGCCGATGCGCCGGTGGCCGAGCTCGATCAGGTGCCGGGTGGCCAGGTAGCCGGCGGCCTGCTCGTCCACGCCGACCTCCGGCACGTCCAGCGAAGGCATGCCGCCGTTGACGAAGACCATGTGCACGCCCTCGTCCGTCAGCTGCCGGTAGTGGTCGTGCGAAGCGGCGACGTCGGTGGACTCGGAGCAGACGAAGACCATGCCTTCGACGCCGCGCGCCAGCAGCATCCGGACGTACTCCTCCTCCCGCATGGAGGCGGACCGGGTGTTGCACAGCACGCTGGAGTAGCCGCGGCTGGCCGCCCGGGTCTCCAGTGCCTCGGCGAAGGCGGGGAAGACCGGGTTGGACAGCTCGGGCACCAGCAGGCCGAGCACGGCGGTGCGTTGGAGTGCCCCGAGCCCGCGCGGCGCGTACGGTTTCTCCGCCAGCACCTCGAGGACCCGCCGGCGGGTCGCCTCGTTGACGCCGGCCCGGCGGTTGAGCACCCGGCTCACGGTCGAGATGCTGACGCCCGCGGCCTCCGCGATCTCCGCCAGTCCCGGCACCCGACCTCCCGACGCCTGCTCGGCCTGGGAGCAGCTTGCATGCTGGTAGCAAGAGTTTGCAAGGCCTTCGGTGCCGTGAGGGACGGGGGCTCGGCTCCCGGGTCCGGACCGTTTCCGGTCCAGCCTTGACAGCCCTGTCGGCTGGCGGTGCAATTATCGACACCGGCGTTGCAAAACTTTGCGCACTCCACCCGGGTCCCCGACCTTCGAGGACGCACCGGTTGCGAAGGCGCGGGTCGACCTCGCCGCAGCGCCGATCCTGGTGACGGTGCCCGCACTCGTGGTGTTCTATGTCGTGCAGAAGTACGTCGTCTCCGGCCTGACCGCCGGCGGGACCAAGGGATAGAGGAGCTGCGTCATGGCTGAGGTTCAGTACGTGGAGGCGTCGAGGATCTACCCGGGGAATCCGCCGGTGAAGGCGGTGAAGAACTTGAACCTGGATGTCGCCGATGGTGAGTTCCTGGTGTTGGTGGGTCCGTCGGGGTGTGGGAAGTCCACGGCGTTGCGGATGTTGGCGGGGTTGGAGGATGTGGATGAGGGGGAGATCCGCATCGCTGGGCGGGATGTGTCGAACCGGCCGCCGAAGGACCGGGACATCGCGATGGTGTTCCAGAACTATGCCTTGTATCCGCATATGTCGGTGGCGGACAACATGGGGTTCGCGTTGAAGCTGGCCGGGGTGGGCAAGGCGGAGCGGGACGCGAAGGTGCGGGAGGCGGCGAAGCTGCTGGATCTGGAGCGGTACCTGGACCGTAAGCCGAAGGCGCTCTCGGGTGGGCAGCGGCAGCGGGTGGCGATGGGTCGGGCGATCGTGCGGTCGCCGGCGGTGTTCTTGATGGATGAGCCGCTGTCGAATCTGGATGCGAAGCTGCGGGTGGAGACCCGGGCGAACATCGCGGCGTTGCAGGCCCGGTTGGGGACCACCACCATCTATGTGACCCATGACCAGGTCGAGGCGATGACGATGGGGCATCGGGTGGCGGTGCTCAAGGATGGGATCCTGCAGCAGGTGGACACTCCCCGGCATCTGTATGACCGGCCGGGCAACGCGTTCGTGGCCGGGTTCATCGGCTCGCCGGCGATGAACCTGAAGACGGTGCCGGTGGCCGACGGCGCGGCCCAGCTCGGTCCGCTGCCGGTGCCGCTGCCCCGGGACATCCCCGCCGGGTTGGGTCAGGTCACGCTGGGGGTGCGGCCGGAGGCGTTCTCGGTGGCCGGGGACGGGCAGAGCGGGCTGCCGCTGCGGGTCGACCTGGCCGAGGAGCTGGGCGCGGACGCCTACGTCTACGGCACCGCCGCCCTCGACGGCGGCGAGGAACAGATGGTGGTCCGGGTCGACGGCAAACTCGTCCCGCACATCGGCGACACCCTGCAGCTGCTCGTCGACCCCACCGCCATACACCTGTTCGACCCCGAAACCGGCGACCGCCTCGCCGACTGACCCCCTCAACCACCGGGCCGACGCCAGGGCCGGCGCCCACCCGCGGGCGCCGGCCCTTCGGCAGTGCTCCGGATGCACGGCCGCGAGCCGCGTGTCGCCGTCGACACGATCGAGCCGGAGCCCGCCGCGCCCCCGCCCGCGGCCGAGGAGGCCGATGGCACCGCGCGGGTCACGCTCCGGCTGCCCGAGTCCGTGAAGGCACGCGCCGAGGACGCGGCCGGCCGGGAGGGCGTCTCCGTCAACTCCTGGCTGGTCCGCGCCGTCGTCCATGCCCTGGACGCGCCGCGCCCCGGCGCCGCCCGCGTCGGTCGCCGGCTCACCGGCTACGCCCGCGGCTGACTTTCGAACCTCGACAGGAGAATCCCGATGACCGGTACCGTCCCGACCCCTGCTACCTTCCCGACCGCTGCCCCGGTGGACCTGCTGGTCCGCAACGCCTTCGGCACCATCGCGATCACCGCGGCCGACACCGACACCGCCACTGGAGATCCGGGCCCGCACGATCAGCGGCGACCTGCTCGTCGCCGCCGCCGGTTCCCGCTGACCTCTCCCGCCGGCTCTCGGCGGCCACCGCCCCCGGGGTGGCGGCGGCCGGTGTCAGCCGGCGGCGACCGCCGCGCAGAGAGCGGGGGCGAGGTCACCCCTGGGCTGGACGACGACGTCGTCCAGCCCGAGCCAGCCCGCCATCGTGGCCAGCTCGGCGGCGAGCTCCGCCGCCACCTCGGGCGGCGCCGACGGGTGCTCCGAGTGCGCGGCCTGCACCAGCAGCCGGCGCCGCGCCCGGTCCGCCTTGAGGTCGACCCGGCCGACCAGCCGGTCGCCGAGCAGGAACGGGAGCACGTAGTAGCCGTACACCCGGTTGGCCGCGGGGGTGTAGATCTCGATCCGGTAGCGGAAGTCGAAGATCCGCTCCGTCCGGGCCCGCTCCCAGACCAGCGAGTCGAACGGGGACAGCAGCGCCCGCGCGGCCACCCGGCGCGGGATCGGCGTCCCCGCCCAGAGGTAGCCGGGAGCCGGCCAGCCCTCGACCCGCACCGGCAGCAGCTCGCCGGCCTCGACCAGCTCGGCGACCCGCAGCCGGGTGCCGTCCACCCGGAGCCGGAAGTAGTCGGCGAGGTCGGCGATCGTCGCCACCCCCATCGCCCGGGCGGAGACCCGGACCAGCTCCCGCTGCGCCTCCTCGACCGGCGGGGTCGGCAGCGCGAGCACCTCCGGCGGCAGCACCCGCTCGGGCAGGTCGTACAGCCGCTCGAAGTGCGGCCGCCCGGCGGTCGCCACCTCGCCGGTGACGAAGAGGTATTCCAGCGCGACCTTGCCGTCCGACCAGTTCCACATCTGGCCGGGCCGGTTGGGCCGGGCCTCGCCGGTGACGCCGGCACCGATCGGGCCCTTCGCCGCGACCAGCGCCCGCACCTCCTCGACCAGCTCCGGCCGCCTGCGCAGCGGGCGCCACCACGGGCTGTCCAGTGAGCGGTTGCGCTGCATCCGCCAGCGCAGGAACGGGTGCAGCCGCAGCGGGATCAGCGACGCCGCATGCCCCCAGTATTCGAACAGCTCCGCCCGCGGGCCCCACGACATCCGGTCCAGCACCGCCCGCGGGTAGGGCCCCAGCCGGGCGAAGGCCGGCAGGTAGTGGGACCGGCTCAGCACGTTGACCGAGTCGATCTGCAGCAGGCCGAGCCGGTCGAGGACGCGGCGCAGGTGCCGCGCGTCGACCCGCCCGGCCGGCCTCGGATCGGCCAGGCCCTGCGCGGCCAGCGCGGTCCGGCGGGCCTGGTCGGCGGAGAGCGTCTCGCGGAGTGCCACGGACCGGATGCTGCCAGAGGGCGGTGACAATTCCGGCCGGCGTCAGGACGGGACCGGTGCCCCGTCCCGTGCCGCCACCGCCGCCACGGCCCGGCGCTGCCGCCGGCTCTCCGCGGTCACCACCACCGCGACCGAGGCGAGCACCACCAGCCCACCGGCGAGCGTCGCGCCGGTCAGCCGCTCCCCGGCCAGCAGCACCCCGAGCAGGACGGCGACCGCCGGGTTCACGTACGCGTAGGTGGAGACCAGCGAGACCGGCGCGTTGCCGAGCAGCCACACGTACGCGGTGAAGGCGACCAGCGAGCCGAAGACGACCAGGTACGCCAGCGCGAGCCAGGACTTCCCGGAGATCGCGGTCACCGAGAGGCCGGCGAGCTCGCCGCGGCCGGCAGCCGTCACCAGCAGCGCCGCGCCGCCGGCCAGCATCTCGATCGTGGTCAGCGTCAGCGGGTCCGCCGGCACCGGCCGGCGGGTGACCAGCAGCGAGCCGACCGCCCAGGACAGCGCCGCGACCACGCAGAGCGCCGCGTACGCCAGGTCGGTCTCGCCGGAGTCGCCGGGCAGGAAGATCAGCGCCACGCCGGCGAAGCCGAGCAGCACGCCGCCCGCGGTGGCGAGACCCGGCCGGTCGCCGAGCGCCGCCCGCAGCACCACGATCCACAGCGGGATGCAGCCGACCAGCAGGGCCGCCAGCCCGGAGTCGACCCGCTGCTCGGCGATGCTGACGACGCCGTTGCCGCCGCAGAGCAGCAGGATGCCGGACGCCGCCGCGGTGCTCGCCTGGGCGCGGCTGACCCGCAGCGCGTCCCAGCCACGGACCGCGACCACGACGGCGAGCATGATCAGCCCGGCCAGCAGGAACCGGACGCCGGCCGACAGCATCGGCGGCATGGTCTCGATGGCGTACCGGATCGCCAGGTAGGTGGAGCCCCAGACGACGTAGACGATCCCGAGCGCGACCCAGACCCGCGTACCCAGCGCCGCCCTCACCGTCCCGCCCCCGCCACCGTCACGGCAGCCCCCCTGCCCGCCTCGGCGCCGGGAACGGCACCCGGTCGGGCACGAAAGCGCTACTCTGGTCTCTCATGGCCAACGGTAGCAGTACCGAGCGGGTGCTCGCCGACCTCCGCCGGCACGCGGCCTCGGGGCGGCCGGGGGACGTGCTGCCGTCCACCCGCGAGCTGGTCGCCCGGCTCGGCGTCGGCCCGGTCACGGTGTCCCGGGCGGTGGCCCGGCTCGCCGCCGAGGGCGTCGTGGTGTCCGAGCCCGGGCGTGGCACCTTCGTGGCGCCGCCGCGGCCCGGCGTCACCGCGGAGCCGGCCGACTCGGGCTGGCAGACCGTCGCCCTCGCGGACCGTACGGTCGGTGCGGACGAGCTGCTGGAGCTGCTCGCGCCGCCGGAGCCGGGCACCATCGTGCTGGCCACCGGCTACCTGGACGCCGAGCTGCAGCCGACCCGGCTGCTCGCCGACGCGGTCGCCCGGGCCGCCCGCCGCCCCGGCGCCTGGGACCGGCCGCCGCTGTCCGGGGTGCCCGAGCTGCGCGCCGCGCTCGCCGGTCTGTCCGGAGTGGACGCCGCGGACGTGCTGGTGGTGCCGGGCGGCCAGGCCGGGCTGTCCACCGCGCTGCGGGCGCTCGCGCCGCCCGGCTCACCGGTCGTGGTCGAGTCGCCGACGTACCTCGGGGTGCTGATCCTGGCCCGCTCGGCCGGCCTGCGGCCGGTCCCGGTGCCGGCGGACGCGGACGGGCTGCGGCCGGACCTGCTCGCGGAGGCGTTGCACCGCTCGGGCGCCCGGCTGGTCTACTGCCAGCCGTCGTACGCGAACCCGACCGGCAGCGTGATGCCGCCGGAGCGCCGGGCCGCCGTGCTGGCCGCGGTCCGGGACGCCGGCGCCTTCCTGGTCGAGGACGACTACGCCCGGCTGCTCGGCATCGACGGCGACCCGCCGCCGCCGCTGGTGCTCGACGACCAGCACGGGCACGTGGTGCACCTGACCTCGTTGACCAAGGCGACCGCGCCCAGCATGCGGGTCGGCGCGCTGGTCGCCCGCGGGCCGGTCGCGGCCCGGCTGCGGACGCTGCGGGTGGTGGACGACTTCTTCGTCCCGGTGCCGCTGCAGGAGGCGGCGGTCGAGCTGCTCGCCGCCGCCGGCTGGCGCCGGCACCTCGCCGCGCTGCGGCGAGCGCTCGCCGCCCGGCGGGACGCGCTGCTCGCCGGCCT
>JBJMII010000040.1:0-34837 GCA_045806925.1 Mycobacteriales bacterium | reverse complement strand
CCATGCTGGCCGGCGCGGTGCCGTCGCCGATCGCGCCGCCGGCGGTCTTCCAGGACCTGGCCGGCTACCGGCGGCACCTGGCCGGGCTGCTGGCCGCCACCCGGCCGGCGCTGGTGGTGACCGACGCCGAGCTGACCGGCGAGGTGGCCGCGCTGGCCCCGGGCGGCACCCGGGTGGTGCCCGCCGGCGAGGTGCTCGGCGACCCGGAGCGGGCGCCGCGGCCGCCGGCCGAGCTGGCGCTGCTGCAGTTCACCTCCGGCTCCAGCGGGCGGGCCCGCGGGGTCAGGGTCCCGTTCCCCGCGCTGGCGGCGAACGTGGCCGCGATCCGGCAGTGGCTGGGCATGGACGGCCACCGGGCGACCGCGTCCTGGCTGCCGCTGCACCACGACATGGGCCTGATCGGCTGCCTGATCACCCCGGTGGTGGACGGCAGCGACGTCTGGCTGCTGGCGCCGGAGGACTTCGTGCAGCGACCGCTGCGCTACCTGCGCTGCTTCGCCACGGTCAGCTCGGTGCCGGCCGGTGCCGGGGCCGAGCTGACCGCGATGCCGAGCTTCGGCCTGCAGTACGCGGCCCGCCGGGTCCGCCCGGAGGCGCTGGCCGGCCTGGACTTCTCCGGCTGGCGGGCGGTCATCGTCGGCGCGGAGCGGGTCTCCGCGGCGGCGCTCGACCGCTTCCACGCGCTGCTGGGGCCGTACGGGCTGTCCCGCGAGGCACTGCTGCCCGCGTACGGGCTGGCGGAGGCGACGCTCGCGGTGACCGGGCTGCCGGTCGGCGAGGGGTGGTCCGCGCTGGCGGTCGCGCCGGAGACGCTCGCCCTGGGCGGGCAGGTCGCGCTCGCGGACGGCGCACCGCCGCTGGTCGGCTGCGGGCGGCCGCTGGCCGGCGTCTCGGTGAGCGTGCTGGACGAGGACGGCGCGGAGCTGCCGGCCGGCCGCGTCGGCGAGATCCTTGTCCGCGGGCCCGCGGTGATGGCCGGCTACCTGGCGGCCGAGGAGTCCCGCTCGCTCACCACGCTGGACGGCGGCGCGCTGCGCACCGGCGACGCCGGCTTCCTGGCCGGCGGCCAACTGCACGTGCTGGGCCGGCTCGGCGACAGCATGAAGGTGCGAGCCCGGGCGGTCTTCGCCGAGGACCTGGAGGCGGCGCTGGCCGCGGCCGGGATGCCCGGCCACCGGGTGGCGGTGGCGCTCGGCGTCCGGTCCGGGGCGGCGACCGCGGTGGCGGTACTGGAGCGGCCGAGCCCGGGGTGGCCGGAGGAGGCCCGCACGCTGCTGCGCCGCGGCGCCGAGGGCGCCGAGGTCGTGGTGGTCTGCGGGCCGCCGGGCACCATCCCGCGCACCTCCAGCGGCAAGCCCAGGCGCCGGCAGCTCTGGCGCGCCTTCCTCGGCGGCGAGCTGAGTCATTCCGGGGGCGGCCCCCGGACCCCCGGAGCGGCCGGTCCGGACGGCTGATCCGGCCGCGTGCGCGCGGGCGAGCCGGGTCAGGGGCGGCGGGCGAGCTCCCCGCGGACGTGCTCGACCACGTCCCCGACCGTGACGATGCCCCGGGCGGTCTCCACGTCCAGCGGCGGCAGCTCGAACTCGTCCTCCAGCAGGTACGCCAGCTCCAGCAGCGCGAGCGAGTGGAAGCCGAGGTCGTCGACCAGCCGGGTCCCGGCGTCCACCTCGGCCCGCTTCTCCGGCGCGATCTCGAGCACCGCGGCGTGCACGGCGGCCGGCAGCTCGGCCGCCGGGGGCCGGCTGCCCGGGCGGCTCACCGGCGGGCCCCGGCGGCCAGCCGCCGGCCGGAGCCGAACTCGAGCAGGTCGAGCTTCGCCAGCCCGTCCTGCACCCGGTCCGTCAGCAGCCCGATCTGGCCGAGCGCGACCACCACCCGGCTGAAGATGGCCCGCCGGTAGGTCACCATCAGCTCGTCGTGTTCGGCGAAGTCCACGCCCTGTGCCCGGTCGACGTCGAGCCGGTCCCAGACGTCCTCCAGCAGGAAGCGGCGGCGCATCAGGCTCGCCGCGTCCAGCACCAGCTCCTCCCGCTCGGACCGCTCCGCGGTGGACATCTCCCGGTAGACCCGGTCCAGTGCGACCACGCCGAAGGAGACGTGCCGCGCCTCGTCCCGGGCGACCAGCCGGGTGACATCCTTGATCAGGTCGTCGTGGAAGGTGCTGTCGGCCAGCCGGAAGGCCGCCATCGCCAGCGCCTCCACCATGATCTGCATGCCGAGCGCGGTCACGTCCCACCGGCTGTCGGCCAGGATGTCGTCGAGAAGCTCGGCCAGCGAGGACGTGACCGGGTACGGCTGCGGCACCTTCTCCCGCAGGTAGCGGGAGAAGGCCTCGACGTGCCGAGCCTCGTCCACCGCCTGGCTGGCCGCGTAGAGCTTGCTGTCCAGGCCCGGCACCACCTCGACCAGCCGGGCCGCGACCACGAGCGCGCCCTGCTCGCCGTGCAGGAACTGGCTGACCATCCAGGCCTGCAGCTCCCAGCGGAAGCGGTCCCACATCGGCCGGCCCCGCCGCGCCAGCGGCGAGGACTCGAAGGACGCCATGGCGAACGCCGAGTCGTCCGGCAGCGGCTCGCCGAACGGCACCGGCACCGACCAGTCGACGTCGGTGCTCGCGTTCCACTGGGCCTGCTTGGCGCGCTCGTACAGCGCCTCGACCTTGCCCACGCGGGCGTCGTAGTCCCACGTCAGGCGTGTCTCGATCGGCGTCGTGACGCTCCAGCCGGCCATGTTCCGAAGGATATATCCGGTTCTGCCCCCCTCGCGCGGGGGCTCAGCCGAGCAGCGCGGCGAGGTGCCGCGGCGGCGGGCTGCCGTGCGCCAGCACCTCGTCGTACCTGCCGCGGCCGGCCACCAGCGGGGCCAGCTCCGCGTACCCGACGAAGTAGGTGGACAGCTGCGCGCTGGTCAGCCGCGCCCGCCGCCACTTGCCGACCGCCTCACCCTCCTCCTGGTGGCCGGCGCCGGTCATCAGCGCCAGCGCCTCCGCCTCGGTCATCCCGTCGGCGTGCACGCCGGCGTCGAGCAGCGCATTGATCGCCGTGCGGAGCATCATCTTCAGCCGCTGCACCCGGGTCGCCGGGCCGCCGCAGCCGAGCCCGGCCATGATCTCCTCGGCGTGCACCGCCCAGCCCTCGATGAACGACCCGCTGGCCAGCACCTGCCGGACCGGGGTGGTGCCGCGGTAGCGGCGGGCGTGCCCGAGCTGCAGCAGGTGCCCCGGCATCGCCTCGTGCACGGTCAGGTCGACCAGCTGGGCGGTGTTGTACTCCCGGTAGAAGGAGGCGACCCGCTCCGCCGGCCAGTCCGCCGGGGTCGGGCTGATCGCGTAGTAGGTGGTGCCGCCGGTCTCCAGTGGCCCGGGCGCGTCGCAGTACGCCACCGCGACCCCGCGGCGGAACTCCGGCATCACCTGCACCTCGGCCGGCTCCTCCGGCACCCGCACGATCCCGCTGCGGCGGACGAGCTCGGTGGTGTCGGCCAGCGCCTGGCGGGCCAGCGGCACGATCGTCCGGTCGGTCGGCGCCTCCCGGGCGCACCGCCGCAGCGCCTCGGCGACCGGGTCGTCGCCGGTGCCGACCCAGTCGGTGGCCACCTCCCGCAGCTCCTCGGCCACCTCGGCGAGCTTCTCCCGGGCCAGCCGGACCACCCGCTCGGCCGCCAGGTCGGCGTCCAGCTCGAGGTGCAGCTTGGCGGCGAACAGCTCCGGCCCGAGCCGCGGGTCGCCGGCCGCGGTGTCCTGCTGCCCGTCCAGCCAGGCCTGGTGCGTCTGCAGCGCCCGCAGCGCCGCCGCCCGGGCCGGCTCCACCTCCCCGGCCAGGCCCGGCGCCCGGCCCAGCAGCGCCGGGACCTCGTCGCGGACCAGCGCGACCACCCCGGCGGTCTGCCCGATCGCGGTCTGCACGTGCACCCGCGGCATCTCGGTGAGCGTCGCGCGGGCCGCCGCCAGCCGGTCCGGCACCGCGGCGAGCCGGCCGGCGAGCGCGCGCAGCCGCTCCGGCACCGGGCGGGTGTCCCGGGCGAGCAGCGGGTAGAGCGCGTCCCCGGGCAGCCAGACCAGCGGGTTCCAGCGGTGCTCCGCCAGCCGGTCCAGCGCGAAGAGGTCCCGGTCCAGCGCGGCGCGAAGGATCCCCGCGTCCACCGCCTCGGCCCGGTCCAGCTCGTCGGCGTCCAGGCTGTCCAGCTCGTCCCGGCGGCGGGCCAGCACCCGCCGCCGCTCCGCCAGCCCGGACTCGGACAGGTCGTCCAGCCGGTCGTCGTAGCGGTGGTCGCCGAGGTCGGTGGCCCGCTCCGGACCGAGCCGGAGCAGGTCGTCGACGGTGTCCTCGGCGAGCCCGCGGAACCGGGCGGCGGTGTCTGGGGCGGTGTCTGGGGCGGTGTCGGCCATGCCCTCGACCCTGCCATGCGGCCGTCCGGGGGCGGCCCGCCGGGGTTCTCGGCGGAAGCGGCCACGGCCGGCGCGCCGGACCGTACTGTCGACTGATGGGCGGCGGGGACCTGCGCACGGTGGCCCTGTTCGACGGGCTCGACGACGGCCAGCTCGCGGAGCTGGCGGCCGCCGGCGACGAGGTCCACTTCGCCGCGGGCCAGGAGCTGTTCGTCGAGGGCCGGCCGGCCGAGCACTGGTGGGTGCTGCTGGCCGGAACCGTCAGCCTGGTGCGCCGGCTCGGCAACGAGGAGGCCGTGCTCGCGGTGATGGAGTCGCCGGGCCAGTGGGCCGGCGGGTTCCGGGCCTGGGACCCGAACGGGGTCTACCTGGCGACCGGGCGCGCCACCCGGCCGGGCCGCATGCTGCGGGTGCCGGCTCCGGCGCTGCGGGACCGGGCCGACGCATGGTTCCCGCTCGGCGTCCACCTGCTGCAGGGACTGGTCGGCACGGTGCGGCGCATCGAGTCGGTGGCGCGCCAGCGTGAGTCGCTGGTGGCGCTGGGCACGCTCGCGGCCGGGTTCGCGCACGAGATCAACAACCCGGCGGCCGCGGCGACCCGGGCGGCCGGGGCGCTGGCGGAGACCGGCGAGGCCCTGCTGTCCTCGCTCGGGCGGCTCGCCCAGGCGTCGATCTCGGCGCCGCAGCTCGCCGCGCTCGACCTGCTGCGCCGAGAGATCACCCCGCCGACCGCCAGCCCGGCGCCGCTGGCCGTCGCGGACCTCGAGGACGACCTGTCGGACTGGCTGGCCGCGCACGGCGTCCAGCGGGACTGGCTGATCGCGCCGCCGTTCGCGGCCGCCGGCGTCGACGCCGGCTGGTGCGAGCGGGCGGCCGAGCTGGTCGGCCCCGGCCCGCTCGAGCCGGCCCTGGAGTGGGTGGCGGGCTCGCTGTCGATGGCGGCGCTGCTGGCGGAGGTGACCGAGTCCACCCGCCGGGTCTCCGACCTGATCGCCGTGGTCCGGTCCTACTCGCAGCTCGACCGCGCGTCGCTGCAGTGGACCGACGTCACCGAGGGCCTGGAGAGCACCCTGGTGATGCTCGCGCACCGGCGCCCGGCGGGCGTGGCCGTCGTCCGCGACTACGGCGCCGGCGTACCGCGGATCGAGGCCTTCGCCGGCGAGCTCAACCAGGTCTGGACGCACCTGATCGACAACGCGCTCGACGCCATGGGGGACACCGGCACGCTGCGGCTGTCCACCCGCGCCACCGCCGGCGGGCTGGTCGTGGAGGTCGCCGACACCGGTCCGGGGATGTCCGAGGCCGTGCGGGCGCACGCCTTCGAGCCCTTCTACACCACCAAGGACGTCGGCCAGGGCACCGGCCTGGGCCTGGACGTGTCCCGGCGGATCGTGGTCGAGCGGCACGGCGGCGACATCGCGATCGAGTCGTCCCCGGGCTGGACGGTGCTGCGCGTCCGGCTCCCGCTGCGGGCCAAGGCCATGCGCTGAGCCCCCGACCGCCGGTCACGGTCCCGGGACCGTGACCGGCGGGCCGCAGTCACCCCTGCGCCACTCCCCGCGCCCCGTACCGGCTGTACCGGTCGAGGTACGCGTCGAGGGTGCGCCGCGTGTCCCGCACCTCGCGGGTGACCGTGTGCAGGGCGGACAGTCCCTCCGGGGTCAGCGAGTACGTCCGCCGGGCCGGGCCGGCCGCCGACGACCTCCAGACGGAGCGGACCAGCCCCTGCCCCTCCAGCGACCGCAGGGTCCGGTAGACCCCGGCCGAGTCGCCCTCGGCGAGGTGCAGCGTCCGCAGCCGGTCGGCCAGCTCGTAGCCGTGGCTCGGGCGCTCGCGCAAGAGCAGCAGCAGGCAGGGCTCGACGAAGTGTCGCAGCTCGCACGGGTGCACCGCGTCACCCCCACCCCGGCGGTCCCGGACACCGGGCCTGACCTGCATCGTCGCACCGGCCCGCCGGGCCGACAAGGGTGGCGCGGGTGAGCCCGGCCGGTCCCCGCGGCGGCGCACCCCCTGCTCCGGGCGCCCGCATCCGACCTGGCGAGGGCCGCTCGCGGCGACCCGGCGGCCGGGTCGACGGGAATCAAAGCTCTGCCGACCGGTGTCGACCGCCCGCCACCGGGCAGATCCCCACCGTCACCCCGCGCCGGCCCGGCCGTCCGGGCTGCGAGCCCTGAGGAGACCCGATGACGCTCGCCGCAGCGGTCTCGAACAACAACACGGTGCTCGTTCTCGCCGCCCTGCTCGGCATCGCCACGGTGGTGGTGCTGATCACCTGGCTCAAGGTGCACCCGTTCCTGGCCCTGATCCTCGGCTCCGGCGTGCTCGGGCTGGTGGCCGGGCTGGGGCCGTCGCCGACGGTGGACAGCTTCACCAAGGGGGTGGGGGCGACCGTCGGCAGCGTCGGGTTGCTCATCGCGCTCGGTGCGATGATCGGCGGGTTGCTCGCCGACTCGGGCGGCGCCGACCGGATCGTGCAGACGATCGTCGAGCGGGTGTCGCCGGGGATGCTGCCGTGGGCGATGGCCGGTGCCGCGGCGCTGGTCGGCATCCCGCTGTTCTTCGAGGTCGGCGTGGTGTTGCTGGTGCCGATCGTGCTGCTGGTGGGCCGGCGCACGGACGTGCCGCTGATGAAGGTGGGGATCCCCGCGCTGGCCGGCCTGTCGGTGCTGCACGGCTTCGTCCCGCCGCACCCCGGCCCGCTGGTGGCGATCGCCGCGCTGAAGGCCGACCTGGGCCTCACCCTCGCGCTGGGCCTGCTGGTCGCCATCCCGTGCGTGATCATCGCCGGGCCGGTCTTCGGCTCGTTCATCAGCCGGTACGTCCCGGTCGCCTGGCCGCCGCTGATCGCGGGCCGGGAGCCGGTGCCGGTCGGCGGGTCGACGGCCGCGGCGGAGCTGGCCGAGCTCGACAACCCGGACGCCGGCGAGCGGCGGACGGTACGCGGCTCGGTCGGCCAGCACCGCGACGGCGTGCCGCGCCGGATCGCCGATCGGGACCGGGACGGCGTACCGGGCCGGCTCGCCGATCGGGACCGGGACGGTGTGCCCGACCGGCTCGAGGGCGACCGGCCGCTGCGCCGGCCGGCCTTCGGGCCGACCGTGCTGACCGTGCTGCTGCCGGTGATCCTCATGCTGGCCCGGGCGATCGGGGAGATCACCTTGGACAAGGGCAGCCAGCTGCGCGGCGCGCTGGACGTCCTCGGCAACCCGGTGGTCGCGCTGCTGGCCGGCGTGCTCGTCGGCATGTTCACCCTCGGCGTCGCGTCCGGCATGGACCGGTCCCGGGTGTCCGCCTCGGTCGGCGCGGCGCTGCCGCCGATCGCCGGCATCCTGCTCATCGTCGCCGCCGGCGGCGGCTTCAAGCAGACGCTGATCGACGCCGGCGTCGGCAACGTCATCGCCGACGCGGCCAAGGGCGCGAACATCTCCGCGCTGGTGCTGGGCTGGCTGGTGGCGGTCGGCATCCGGCTGGCGACCGGCTCCGCGACGGTGGCCACCATCACCGCGGCCGGCATCGTGGCGCCGCTGGCCGAGGGCCTGGACCGGCCGAGCGTCGCGCTGCTGGTGCTGGCGATCGGCGCCGGCTCGCTGTTCTTCTCGCACGTCAACGACGCCGGCTTCTGGCTGGTGAAGGAGTATTTCGGGATGACCGTCGGGCAGACGATCAAGACCTGGTCGATCATGGAGACGATCATCTCGGTGGTGGGCCTGGTGGTGGTGCTGCTGCTCAACCTGGTCCTGTGAGACAGCTGATCCGGTGAGACAGCGAGCTGGTCCGGTGAGCGAGCACGGGAGCCCCCGGCGGGAGCGCCGAGCGGGACAGGTGGTCCTCGGCGTCGACATCGGGACCACCAGCACGAAGGTCGTCGCGTACGGCACCGACGGGCGCGCCGGGCCGAGCCACTCGGCCGGCTACCCGCTGCGGGAGCCGCACCCGGGGCACGCGGAGCAGGACCCGGAGGAGATCCTGGCCGCGGTGCTGGAGTGCCTGCGGGTGGTGGCCGCGGCGGTGGACGGCCCGGTGGCCGGGCTGTCGGTCAGCTCCGCAATGCACACGCTGATCGGGCTGGACGCCGGGTGTCACCCGCTCACCCCGTCGCTGAGCTGGGCCGACTCCCGGGCGGCGGAGCAGGCGGAGCGGCTGCGGGCGTCCCCCGCCGGGCTCGCCCTGCACCGGCGGACCGGCACCCCGGTGCACCCGATGGCGCCGCTGCCGAAGCTGATCTGGTTCCGCGAGCAGCAGCCGGACGTCTTCGCCAAGGCCGCGTTCTGGGTGGGCATCAAGGACTACGTCCTCGATCGGATGTGCGACGCGATGGTCACCGACCACTCGCTCGCCTCCGGCAGCGGCCTGCTGGACATCCACCGGCTGGCCTGGGACCCGGAGGCGCTGCAGCTGGCCGGGATCGCCGCCGAGCAGCTGCCGGAGCTGCTGCCCACCACGCACGTGCTGCCGGGGCTGACCTCGGCCACCGCGGCGGCGACCGGGCTGCCGGTGGCCACCCCGGTGGTGCTCGGCGCCGGCGACGGGCCGCTGGCCAACCTCGGCCTCGGCGCGGTCCACCCGGGGGTGGCGGCCTGCTCGATCGGCACCAGCGGCGCGCTGCGGGTGATGGTGGAGAAGCCCGCGGTCGACCCGCTCGGCGGCGTCTTCTGCTACGCGCTGACCGAGGACCACTGGGCGGTCGGCGGAGCGATCAACAACGGCGGGATCGTGCTGGACTGGGCCGGTCAGGCGCTGGCGCCCGACCTGGGCCCGGAACCGGCGGCGAAGCTGCTGGAACTGGCCGGGCGGGTGCCGCCGGGCTGCGGCGGGCTGATCATGCTGCCGTACCTGCTCAGCGAACGGGCGCCGCACTGGAGCTCGCTGCCCCGCGGGGGGTACATCGGGCTGACCCGGGAGCACGGCCGCGGGCACCTGGTCCGGGCCGCGATCGAGGGGGTCTGCCAGCAGCTCGCCCTGGTGCTGCAGTCCATGCGCGCCGCCGGCAACGAGGTCCGGGAGATGCGCGCCACCGGTGGCTTCGCGCGCAGCCCGCTGTGGCGGCAGATGCTCGCCGACACGCTCGCCCTGGACGTCTCGTTCCCGGCCGGGCACGAGGGGTCGAGCTTCGGCGCCGCGCTGCTCGGCATGCAGGCGCTCGGCCTGGTGCCGTCGATCGACGTCGCCGCGGACATGGTGGAGATCGAGGACACGGTGCGGCCGGACCCGGCGGCCTCGGCGACGTACGCGGCCCTCCGGCCGGTCTTCGCCGAGCTCTACAACGCGCTGATGCCGACCTACCGGTCGCTGCGCCGGCTGTCCCCCTCGCTCCCGCTGGACTACTAGCGCACCGGCCCGGTGCGGCTGGCGGGGGTGGGGTCCGGCGGGGCAGGGTAGGCGCGACACCGGCAACCCGGCCGGCGAACCCGGCCGACACAATGCAGTCGGACAGCGCAGTCGGACACCGCAGTCGGACAGCGAGGAGGCGCGGGGTGAAGGCGATCGTCTACACCGGGACCGGCGGGCCGGACGTGCTCGAGCTGGCGGAGCGGCCGGTGCCCGAGCCGGCGCCCGGCGAGGTGCGGGTGCGGGTGACGGTCTCCGGCGTGAACCCGACGGACTGGAAGTCCCGGCAGGGCGACGGCTCCGGTGCGCCGCCGCCGGCGGGCTGGCAGATCCCGCACCACGACGGCGCCGGTGTCGTCGACGCGGTCGGCAACGGCGTCGACCCGGTGCTGGTCGGCGAGCGGGTCTGGCTGTGGGAGGCGGCGTACCGGCGGCCGTGGGGTACGGCGGCGGAGTACACCACGGTGCCCGCCCGGCAGGCCGTGCTGCTGCCGGCCGGCACGCCGGACGTGCTGGGCGCGAGCCTGGGCGTCCCGTTCCTCACCGCGCACCGCTGCCTGACCGCCGGCGAGGCGATGCCGGACCGGCTCGACCCGGGCGCGCTGTCCGGCCGGACCGTGCTGGTCCAGGGCGGCGCCGGCGCGGTCGGCAACGCGGCGATCCAGCTGGCCCGGTGGGCGGACGCGACCGTGGTCGCCACGGTGAGCAGCCCGGCGAAGGCGCAGCTCGCCGCGGCGGCCGGCGCGTCGCACGTCATCGACTACCGGACCGAGGACGTCGCCACCGAGGTGCGCAAGATCGTGCCGCACGGAGTCGACGCGATCGTCGAGGTGTCAGCGGCGAACACCGCCACCGACGTGGCGGTGATCGGGCTGCACGGGTGCGTGGCCGTGTACGCGGACAGCGGCGGCGGCGAGCTCACGCTGCCGGTGCGCCCGCTGATGGTGCCGAACGCGCGGTGGCAGTTCGTGCTGCTCTACACCGAGCCGGCGGCGGCGAAGGCGGCCGCGGTCGAGGACGTGAACGCCGCGGTGGCGGACGGCGCGGTCCGGGTCGGCCCGGACGCCGGGCTGCCGCTGCACCGCTTCCCGCTGGCCGCGACGGCCGAGGCGCAGGCGGCGGTGCAGGACGGCGCGGTCGGGAAGGTGCTGGTGGACGTCGCCTGACCCGGCGCCGCCGGCCCTGACCTGACCCGGGCCAGGCCGCTGACCTGCGGTGCCGCATTTCTGTCGGGCCGGGGTGGCACAGTGCGGCGGGTCGGGGCGGGGTGGGGTCCGGCCGGGCGGGAGGGGATACGGGTGGACGGGACGGCACGGGCGGCCCTGGACCGGGTGCTGGCGGCGATGGCCGGCCTGGCGGCCCGGCCGCGCCCGGACCAGGTCGAGGCGGTCGAGGCGCTGGTCGGCGGGCGGCGGGTGCTGCTGGTGCAGGCCACCGGCTGGGGCAAGTCCGCGGTCTACTGGGCGGCCACCGCGGCGCTGCGCGCGGCCGGTCGCGGTCCGGCGCTGGTGATCTCGCCGCTGCTGGCGCTGATGCGCGACCAGGTGGCCGCCGCCTCCCGCGCGGGTCTGCGCGCGGCCACCGTCAACTCGGCCAACGTGGAGGACTGGCAGCAGGTCTTCGACGCGCTCCGGGCGGACGAGGTGGACGTGCTGCTGGTCTCGCCCGAGCGGCTGGCCAACCCGCGGTTCGCCGACCGGGCGCTGCCGCTGCTGGCCAGGACCGGGCTGCTGGTCGTCGACGAGGCACACTGCATCTCCGACTGGGGCTTCGACTTCCGGCCGGACTACCAGCGGCTGACCCACCTGCTCGCCCGGACGGCGGAGGGCAGCCCGGTGCTGGCCACCACGGCCACGGCCAACGCACGGGTCACCGCCGACGTGGCCGCCCAGCTCGGCGCCGACACGCTGGTCCTGCGTGGGCCGTTGGCGCGCGCGTCGCTGCGGCTCGCGGTGGCTCCCGGGCTGGACGGGGTGGAGCGGTTCGGCTGGGTCGCCGACGCGCTGGACGGGTTGCCCGGGTCCGGCATCGTCTACGCGCTGACAGTGGACCAGGCCACCTCGCTGGCCGGCTTCCTGCGGGCGGAGGGCCACCAGGTCGCCGCGTACACCGGCCAGACCGAGCCGGACGAGCGGGCCCGGATCGAGGCGGCCCTGCGGGACAACCGGCTCAAGGCGGTGGTGGCGACCTCCGCGCTCGGGATGGGCTACGACAAGCCGGACCTGGGATTCTGCGTGCACGTCGGGTCGCCGGACTCGCCGGTGGCGTATTACCAGCAGGTCGGCCGGGCCGGCCGGGCGCTGGACACCGCGGTCGGCGTGCTGCTGCCCGCGGCCGAGAGCGACCCGCGGATCTGGGACTACTTCGCCACCGCGACGATCCCGGACCCGGACGCGGCCCGGCGGGTGCTCGCGCTGCTGCCGCGGGACCCGGACGGTGCCGTCTCGCTGCCGGCCATCGAGGCGGAGACCGGGCTGCGCCGCGGCCGGCTGGAGGCGCTGCTGAAGACGCTGCGGGTGGACGGGGCGGTCGAGCGGGCCGGGTCCGGCTGGGTGGGCACCGGGCGGGAGTGGGTCTACGACGCTCCGAAGTACGACCGGGTGATCGCGGCGCGGCGGGCCGAGGCGGACCTGATGAGGACGTACGCGGCCGGCGCCCGCTGCCTGATGGAGGTGCTCACCGAGGCGCTGGACGACCCCTCGGCCGGGCCGTGCGGGCGGTGCTCGGTGTGCACCGGCGAGCTGCCCGGCCCGGGGGCGCGGCCGTCGCCGGAGCGGGTGGCCGCGGCCCGGCGGCACCTGCGGGCGCGGCGGCACCTGCTGGAGCCGCGGAAGCTGTGGCCGTCCGGCGGGGCGCGGCGAGGGCGGATCGCCGGCGTGGCGCCGGGGCGCGCGGTCGCCTTCGCCGACGACCCGGCCTGGCGGGAGCTGACCACGGAGGTCGCCGGCCCGGACGGCGAGCCGAGCCCGGAGCTGGCCGAGGCGCTGGTGGACGTCCTGCGCCGCTGGTCCCGGGAGTGGGACGAGCGGCCGGCGGCGATCGTGCCGGTGCCGAGCCGGTCGTACCCGCGGCGGGTCCGCGGGATGGCGGAGCACCTGGCCACGGTGGGCCGGCTGCCGCTCGTCGACGCGCTGCGGGTGACCGGTCGGCGACCGCCGGACGAGGTCGCCTCCGGCGTCCGGGTCCGGCACCTGGTGGAGACCCTGTCCGTCGACCCGGGCGCGCCGGTGCCGGCCGGGCCGGTGCTGCTGGTGGACGACGTGCTGCGCACCGGCTGGACGGCCACGGTCGCCGGAGCCCTGCTGCACGAGGCTGGCACCGGACCGGTCCTCCCCCTCGTCGCACACCGCCGCCCCTGAGCGCGGCCGGCCGACCTGGCAAGATCGCCGGCATGGCTCGGCGGGTGCCTGGCGACGTCGCCGCCGCCGCGGGTCTGCTCGCGGTCGGCGCGGTCACCACGGCGCTCGTGCACATGCCGCGGACCCGGGCGGCGGTGCAGCGCCTCGACGACCGGTGGTATGCGCTCGTCCAGCGCACCCGCTCCCCGGAGCACGCCGCGGCCGCCAAGGTCCTGGACGTCGCCTTCGGCACCCACATCGACTGGACGGTCCGCGCGCTGGTCACCGCCGACCTGCTGCGCCGCCGCCGCTGGCGGGCGCTCGCCGGCTGGGCCGGCACTATCGTGCTCGGCGAGGTCTCGGTCGGCCCGCTCAAGGCCGCGGTGGACCGGATCCGTCCGCCCGACCCGCTGGCCAGGACGTCGATGATGTCCTACCCGTCCGGCCATGCGCTGGCCGCCGCGACCACCGCCCCGGGCATCGCGATCGCGCTGCTGCCGCCGGGCCCGCACCGCCGCCGCTGGCTGGCGGTGGCCGTGCCGCTGGCCTGGGTGACGGCGCTGAGCCGTACCTCGCTCAACGCGCACTGGCTGTCCGACGTCATCGGCGGCGCCGCGCTCGGCACCGGCTACGCACTGGCCACGCCGCGGCTCGTCGACTACCTGTCCAGCCGATCCAGGTAGCGGGTCGCCACCGCCGCGGCGCCGGCCGGGTCCACCGCCTCGGCCCGGTTGAGCCGGACCACCTCCGGCGTGGTGAGTCCGTCGCTGATCGAGTTCAGCGCCTCGGTCAGCCGGCTGCCCCGCTGCCGCACGACCGGGGTCCGGACCACCGGGAAGACGTTCTCCCGCGGCTGCAGGCCGAGGTCGTCGACCAGCAGCATCACCCGCCGCTCGCCCAGCCGGCCGTACGTCGTCTCCAGCATGCCGACGTCGATCTCGCCGGTCTCCAGCGCGGTCGCGGTCGCCGACCGGCTCGGCTGCGGCCGGAAGTCCGCGAAGCGCAGGCCGTACGTGTCGTACAGCCCGAGCAGGCAGTAGCGGCGGGTCCGGCACTCCGGTGGCCCGCCGAAGACCAGCCGGCCGGCCAGCGGCCGCAGGTCGCTGATCCGGCTCAGCTGGTGCTGCCGCGCGTAGGCCGAGCGGACCGCGTAGCCGTTGGTGTCCTCGGCCGGCGCCGGCGGGAGCGCGGTCAGCCCGCGCTCCGCCAGCCGCTGCGCGACCGACGCGTGCACCTGCTCCGGCGTGCCGTGCGTGTCGGTCCTGCTGCCGCCGAGGCGGTCGAGCAGGCTGCCGGTGTAGTCGATCACGATGTCGACCAGCCCCTGCTCCAACGCCGGCAGCACGATCTCTCGGGAGCCGAGCCCGGACAGGATGTCCACGGTGAAGCCGGCCCGACGCAGCTGCTGGCCGTACACCTCGGCCAGCAGCTGGTTCTCCGGGAAGTCGAACGAGGCGATCCGCAGCCGGCCCGGGTCGAGCTGCTCCACCCGCGGTGGGTCGCCAAGGTTGCTACACCCGAGCACACCGAGCAACACCATGAGACACAACAGCGCCCGGCGGGCGAGTCCAGAGCGCGGCATGGCGTCCCCCGCGGGTCGGGAACCCGACGTCCTGATGCTATGGCTCGCGCCGCCTGCCCGGTAGCATCGCGACACGCCGTTCCCCGGGGAGGCGGCCCGTGACCACGCCCGAGATCGTGGCCGCCGGTGAGACGGCGGCGGCCCGCCGCCACAGCCCGACCCGGGCTTCCCGCCGCCGCCGGCCCTCGGGTGAGCCGCCGCCGCTGCCGCGCCAGCTCAACAGGTCCGGCCGGTTCTGGCTCGTGATGGCCGGTGGCGTGGTCGTCTTCCTGGTGGCGCTCGGCCTGGTCAGCGGCATGATCGTGGTGCTGGACACGGTCGAGCGCCCGGTGCTGGCCGGGCTGGCCGCGCTGCGCAACCGCCCCGCCACCCTCGTGTACCGGGCGATCGACGACGCGGTCAGCCCGGTGATCCTGGTGACCTGGTGGGTCAGCCTCGCGGTCATGCTGATCTGGCGCCGGTGGCGGCAGCTGTTCGTGTGGGTCGGCACCATGTTCCTGGTCAGCAACCTCAGCCAGCTGGCCGCCGGGCTGATCGAGCGGCCGCGGCCGCTCAGCGTCGAGATCATCCACTCGTGGCAGGGCTTCGCCATGCCGTCCCGCCCGGTGGCGGTGCTCGCCGCGACCGCGGTCAACGTGCTCTACGCGCTCCTCCCGTCCGGCCGGGTGCGGGACCGCGGCAAGCTCGTCGTCAGCGGCCTGCTGGCCGTGGTCGTGCTGGCCCGGCTCTACCTGGGCGTGGACCACCCGACCGACGACATCGTCGCGGTGGTCCTCGGCGTCGCGATCCCGCTGGCCGGCTGGCGGCTGCTGGTCCCCAACGACGTCTTCCCGGTGACCTACCGGCGGGGCCGCGCGGCCCACCTGGACGTCACCGGCCCCCGCGGGGAGGCGATCGAGCGGGCACTGCACGACCAACTCGGGCTGGTCGTCAAGGAGGTCAGGCCGTTCGGGCTGGAGGGCTCCGGCGGCTCGACGCCGCTGCGGGTGTGCGTGAAGGGAGACCCGGACACCTACCTCTTCGCGAAGCTCTACGCGATCACCCACCTGCGCTCCGACCGCTGGTACAAGCTCGGCCGCACCCTGCTGTACGGCCGCCTGGAGGACGAGAAGCCGTTCAACACGGTGCGCCGGCTGGTCCAGTACGAGGACTACGTACTGCGGCTGATGCAGGCGGCGCGACTGCCGGTGCCGGAGCCGTACGGGTTCGTCGAGATCACCCCGGAGCGGGAGTACCTGCTGGTCACCGAGCTCTTCGACGGCGCCCGGGAGATCGGCGACGCGGAGGTCGACGAGTCGGTCATCGACCAGGGCCTGCAGATCGTGCGCCGGTTGTGGGAGGCCGGCATCGCGCACCGGGACATCAAGCCGGCCAATCTGATGGTCCTCGACGGCGAGGTCAAGGTGATCGACACCGCGTTCGCCGAGGTGCGGCCGTCACCGTGGCGGCAGGCGGTCGACCTGGCGAACATGATGCTCGTGCTGGCGCTGCGCACCGACGCCCGGACCGTGTACGACCGGGCGCTGCGCCAGTTCTCCGAGGACGAGATCGCCGAGGCGTTCGCCGCCACCCGGGGCCTGACCATGCCGTCCCAGCTGCGCCGGATGATCCGGCAGCACGGCCGGGACCTGCACGGCGAGTTCCTCGATCTGCTGCCGGAGCGGCCGGCCCCGATCCGGATCCAGCGCTGGACGGTCCGCCGGTTCGGCCTGCTGCTGGCCACGCTGCTCGCCGCGGTGCTGGTCGCGTCGCTGTTCATCGGCATGCTGGGCAACCCGCTGTGAGTCGGCGCCTCGCCGCGGTGCTCGCGCTGGCCCTGGCGACCACCGGCTGCATCAAAGCCGACGTCGGCAGCGCGACCGGGGTGCCGCGATGCGCCCCGGTGCCGGGCGAGCTGCCGGGTGGAATGGTGCTGATGGCCCAGTCGGTGCCCAGCGCGCAGTGGCTGCCCTGCGTGCGTGAGGTGCCGGTGGGCTGGACCTTCGTCGCCTTCGACGCGCGGGACGGGCAGACCAGCCTCCGGCTCGGCTCCGACCGGGAGGGGACGGCCGCGCTCACCGTGCTGGTCCGGCCGTCCTGCGACCTCACCGGCGCGGCCGAGGTACCGAGCGAGTGGCCGGAGCTGCGCCGGTACGAGCGGGTCACCCGGGTCAGCAGCGGCTACGGCGGCGAGCGGCACTACACCTTCGCCGGCGGCTGTGTGACCTACCGCTTCGACCTGCGCGGCAACACCCGGGCGGAGGCGGTCGCGGTGATCACCGACGCACTCGGCTTCGTCAGCCGCAGCAACGTCGCCAAGCAGCTGCGCACGGCCAGCGACGGGCGCCTGCGCCTGGACTGAGTCGGCCCTTCCGGCCGGGGCACGCGTTCATCGATCGGCCATCCGACGGGCGGCCGCCGACTAGGGTCCGGCCAGCGCGGTGATCGCCGCGGCCACCTCGGCCGGCCGGCTGACCAGGTCGAGGTGCCGGCCGGGCAGGGTGCGGACCGGCCAGCCGCGGGCGGCTGCCTCCGCCGCATCCGCGTCGTACGCCGGGCTCAGCTGCAGGTACGCCACCCGCGCCGGCGGCCAGGACGCCGGCACCGGCACCGGCTCCGCGTAGAACGCCCGCGGCAGCCGGGGCGCCTCCGCCGCGATCGCCGCCCGGAGGCCGGCGTCCGGGACCAGCTCGGCGAGCGCGTCCGGACCCCACCACTCCGTCCAGCGCGGCAGCCGGCCGGCGGTGAGAGGCAGCTCGTCGAGGAAGGCGTGGAAGCGCTCCGACGGCGCGGTCGCCCCGGTCGCCGCCGGCACCAGCGCGTCCACGAAGACCACCGCGGCCGTCCCGACGCCGAGCCGGTCCGCGACCAGCGGCAGCAGCACCCCGGCCCCGGAGTGGCCGGCGACCACCATCGGCCCGGTCACCCCGGCGGTCGCCGCGGCGGCGGCCCGTAGCGGCCAGCCGGCGGGCGGGTCACAGGCGGCCCGGAGGTCCGGCACGATCGCCCGGTGGCCTGCCTCGGTCAGCTCGGCCGCGCACGGCGCCCAGACCGCCGGGCCGAGCAGCGGCGGGTGTACGAGCAGGAAGTCCACCGCACCAGCATGCCGTGCCGCGCGACCCGGGCGGCCCCACCGCATGCTCTGCGTTGGTCACCCGTCCAGGCCCTCGCCTTCACGCAAGGTGGCGAGGTCCACCTCCTTCGCCAGCTCCTCGACCGTCCGGAAGTCGCGGATGAAGACCCCGTGCCGGCGCAGTCGCAGCACTCTGCGCGAGTAACCGAGCTTGTCGGCGTACGTGACGTGTTCCACCGTCACGCCCCCCGGGCCGATGAGCTGCACGACTCCCAGTGTCACCCGTTCGGCCGACTCGAGCAGGCTGAGCTGCACGGAGCGTGGCGGCCAGTCCGCGGCCGTCGGGCTGCCGGCCGCCAGCCGGTCGATCACCGCGCGAACCAGGTCGGACCGGCACGGTGCCACCAGCGCCAGCACCGCGACCGCCGCGCCGCGGGACATCCGGTGCTTGGCGACCTTGCTCGCGTGGGTGCCCGCCCAGGTGTGCAGGCGCACCTCGGCGGCGCGGTCCCGCGACAGCGGACGGCTCGGCACGTGCGTCTCCTTCGAACTGGTGTTCGATTGTCCTCCGCCCGACGGTGCGCTGGCAAGGTCGCCGAAGCCGGCCGTTAGGCATCCGGGCACTGGCACGCCGCCCCCGAGCCGGGCATCAGCCCCCCGACCGGGCAACCGCCCCCGCCCCTACCCGATCACCGGCTCTCGATATCGGCCGGCGACCGGGCACGCCGACACCGGCCTGCCGACACCGGCCTGCCGACGCTGGGCGGCGACCGCATCCGGCGGTCCGGCACAGACCCGCAGCCCGCCCGCACCGGCGGCACCCGACCCGCCCCCACGCCCGGACCACGACGCCGGACTACCGTCCCACCGTGCCCACCCTCTATCGCGACTGCGCCCTGCTCGACGTCGATGGCGGCCGGCTCCGGCGCGGCGTCAGCCTGCTGGTGATCGACGACGTGATCCGCTGGATCCGGCCGGCCGACGGCGAGGGGCCGCTGCCGGCCGAGGTCGACGTGGTGGATGCGGGCGGCAGCACCGCGATCCCCGGCATGGTGGACGCGCACAGCCACCTGACCATGCCCGGCGGCTCGCACTGGATCGACCGCGGCGCCGACCCGGTGCCGGCGCTGCTGGCGGTCGCCGAGGACAACGCCCGGCTGCTCCGGCAGGCCGGCGTGCGCTGGGCCCGGGACGTCGGCGCGCCGGAGCGGGACGGCCGGGCGGTCTCGCTGACCGTGCGGGACGCCTGGCGCGGTCGCCGGGAGTACCCGTACGTCCGGGCCGCCGGCACCTGGCTCGGCGGCGCCGGCGCCACCCCGCAGGGCCTCCTGCTGGAGGCCGCGGACGGCGACGCGCTGCTCGCCGCGGCGATGCGGCAGCTGGACAACGGTGCGGACCTGGTGAAGCTCTACCTCGACGGCCCGGACCGGGAGACCTCCCCGTTCACCGTCCACGAGGTGCGGCGGGTGGTGGAGGCGGTGCACGCCCGCGGCGCGACGGTCACCGCGCACAGCGGGATGCTGCCCGGCGCCCGGGTCGCCGCCGAAGCGCGGGTGGACTGCGTCGAGCACGGCTTCGCCCTGGACGCGGACGTCGCCACGGCGATGGCGGCCGGCGGGGTGGCGCTGGTCGCCACGCTGGCCGTGCTGGAGTCGTGGCGGACTTTCGCCGCCACCACCGAGATCCCCCGCTTCGCCTCAGACCAGGGCCGGGCCGCGATCGCCGAGCGGCGGGAGCGGGCGCACGAGTCGGTGCGGCTGGCGCACCGGGCGGGCGTGCTGATCGCGGCCGGGACAGACTTCGGCGGCGGGTCGCTGCGGGCCAACCAGCTCGCCTGGGAGGTGCAGACGCTGGTCACCGCCGGGCTGCCGCCCGCCGCCGCTCTGGCCGCCGCGACCGTCAACGGCGGCCGCATCCTCGGCGAGCCGGAGGCCGGCCGGCTCCGGGAGGGCGGGCCGGCCGACTTCGTGCTGGTGCACGGCGACCCGCTGTCCGACCCGGCGGCGCTCTGGCGGGTCTGGCGCACCACCTGGTGACGGCGGGACGTCGTCTGACCCGCACGTCCTACCGGGCTGGCGCAGCCCGGTAGGGCAGCGGGTCGGGCCGGCCCCGCCCGCCCAGGTGATGCAGTCAGCGAGTGATCACGCGGCGGGTGGGTGCGTGCGGTAGCGGTGTCCGGCCGGGCTCGTCCAGACCAGGACGCCCGGCTCCGGTTGCTCGACCCGCCAGCCGGCGAGGTGTTTGAGCCGGTGGTGGTGCCGGCACAGCGCGGCGAGGTTGCCGGCGGCGGTCGAGCCCCGCGGGTAGGGAACCGTGTGATCCAGGTCGCACCGGCGGGCCGGCTGCCGGCAGCCGGGGAACCGGCAGGTCCGGTCCCGGGCCCTGACGTGCTCGGCGAGCGGGACCGGCGGTAGGTAAGACCGGCGGCCCACGTCGAGGACGGCCCCGCTGAGCGGATCGGTGAGGATGCGGCGCCAGGTCCCGTGCGCGGCGAGACGCCGCGCCATCGAGGCCGGGACGGGGCCGTGCCCGGCGAGCTCGCCGGGCTCGTCGGACAGCCCGAGCACCGTGCCGGCGGGCACGGTCAGCTGGACCTCTGCCCGCAGCCGAACTCCCCCGGCCCGCTCCCCGTCACCCGCCGGCAACCCGGCTCCCGCGGCCCGGTCCCCGCCGGCGTCCCGGACTCCGGACCCGCCGACACGCCGATCCGCCACGGCCCGCCGATGCCGCTCCTCCGCGTCTGCCGGGTCGACCGCCAGCACTGCCCGCATCAGGCTCGTCCGCAGCTGGCCCAGGGTCTGCGTGGCGGCGCGCGGCAACACCCGCCGCTCCACGAGGGACGCCGCACCGGCGGGCAGCGGCGCCGTCGCCTCCACGATCCGTCGAACCTTGAGCAGGTCCAGGTCGCCGCGGTGCAGCGCCGCGGCGGTCTCCGGGAGCCGCTGCGCCACCTCGACCGCCACGTGCAGCCGGGTGCCGGCCGCGCACCGGCTCAGGCGCAGCGCGGCGGCGACCTCGTCGACGGCGAACTCGCTGACCGACGGCAGGCCTGGATGGCCCTGGTCGGCAGAGCCGGGCGACGGCCCGGGACGGCGCCGCCGCGCCAGCTCGGCGAGCGCGGTGAGCTGACCGGCCGCGGCCCAGGACGCCAGCCGCTCCCAGCCGCACAGCGCGTCGACCAGCGCCGCATCGTCGACCGTGGTCGAATCGACCACGGCGAGCGAGGCGGCGAGCTCGGGTCCGGCAGAATCGAACACGGGTTCGAGCCTAGTGAAGACTCACCCGGCCTCGCCGGACTCGTCCACAGGGTAGTCAGAAGATCAGGACGGGCAGGTGTCACTACCGGGCACTAGGGTCCGACACGTGGACTTCGCCTTCGACGAGCGGACCGAGGAGCTGCGCAAGCGGCTGCTCGACTTCATGGACAGCCATATCTACCCGGCGGAAGCCGACCACCAGGAGGAGCGGGCCGACCACTGGGCCCGGCCGCCGGTGGTCAAGCAGCTGCAGGCCGAGGCCCGGCGCCTCGGCTTGTGGAACCTCTTCCTCGCCCACTCGGAGCACGGCGCCGGCCTGACCAACCTGCAGTACGCGCCGCTGGCGGAGATCACCGGCCGCTCCCCCATGCTCGCGCCCGAGGCGCTCAACTGCAACGCACCGGACACCGGCAACATGGAGGTGCTCGCCCAGTTCGGCACGCCCGAGCAGCAGGAGCGCTGGCTCCGGCCGCTGCTGGAGGCGGAGATCCGGTCCGCGTTCTGCATGACCGAGCCGGACGTGGCGTCCTCGGACGCGCGCAACATCCGGCTGTCCATCCGACGGGACGGCGACGACTACGTGCTCGACGGGCGGAAGTGGTGGTCCAGCGGCGCGATGGCGCCGGAGTGCAAGATCCTCGTGGTGATGGGGGTGACCGACCCCGACGCCGAGCCCTACCGGCGGCAGTCGATGATCCTCGTCCCCCGGGACACCCCCGGCGTCACGGTGGTCCGGCCGCTGTCGGTCTTCGGGTACGACGACGCCGAGCACGGCGGGCACGCGGAGATGCTCTTCGAGGACGTCCGGGTTCCGGCGGCCAACCTGCTGCTGGGCGAGGGCGACGGCTTCCGGATCGCGCAGGAGCGGCTCGGACCGGGCCGGATCCACCACTGCATGCGCGCGCTCGGGGTGGCCGAGCGGGCACTGGAGCTGATGTGCCGGCGGGCGGCGGGACGGGTCGCGTTCGGCCGGCCGGTGGCGCAGCAGGGCGTCGTGCAGGACTGGATCGCGGAGTCCCGGATCCGGATCGAGCAGACCCGGCTGCTGGTGCTCAAGGCGGCCTGGCTGATGGACACGGTCGGCAACAAGGGCGCCCGGACGGAGATCTCCGCGATCAAGGTCGCCGCGCCCCGGGTGGCGTCCTGGGTGCTGGACAAGGCCGTGCAGGTGCACGGGGGTGGCGGGGTGTCCGACGACTTCCCGCTCGCCCGGCTCGCCGCCGGGATGCGCACGCTGCGCCTCGCCGACGGGCCGGACGAGGTGCACAAGGCGGCCATCGCCCGCCGCGAGCTCTCGCCGTACATGTCCTGACCGGGTGTCCTGACCGGGCCGGTCACCGGGGTGGTAGCGGCCGGCCGGCCCGGCCTCCGGGACGTCACGCCGGCGGTCGAGGCTAGGCTGCCCGGGTGATCGACCGACCGCGCTCGCTGCGGCAGGTGCTCGCGGCCGGGGCGGCGCGCGTGCGCCAGGAGCGTGGGTGGGACGACGAGCGGGCCGCGGACCTGCTTCGGCAGCACGGGCTGACCGGCTGGCAGGCGCGCACGGTGTCCCAGGTCGAGGCGGGGGTCCGGCCGCTGGCGGTGGAGGAGCTGCTGCTGCTCTGCGCCGCGTACCGGGTGAGCCTGATCGAGCTCGCCGGGCCGGACCCGGAGCCGGTGGAGCTGGCGGCCGGGGCACGGCTGCCGGCGGCGGCGGTGCGCGCGGTGCTGGCGGACGGCGGCGAGGTGCTGCGGGCGCTGCCGGCGGGCGCGCTCGACGTGCCGGCGACGCGGGCGGTGCCCGCCGGGGCGCCCACGCCGCCGGACGCGCTGGTGCAGGCGGCACTGCGCTTCGGGGTGCGCGGGCCGGCCGAGGTGGGCCGCGCGCTGGCCGGGATCGGGGACGCTGAGCGCAACGCGGCCCGCCGGCTCGGGGTGAGCCCGGAGCGGCTGGTGCTGGCCGCGGTGGGCCGGTGGGGGCGGCCGCTGACCGCCGAGCGGGACGCCCGGATCGAGCAGCGCCGGGCCAGCACCGAGCCGGACCGGCACATCATGCTGCGCGGGCTGGTGACCCGGGAGCTGCTCGTCGAGCTGGAACGCGACCTCGCGCCCGCCGCGCCGCCGCCACCCTCCCCGGCGGCGGCCGCCCCCGCGGACCTGACGGGCGATCGGTCGGCCACCGGCCGGGCGGACGGCGCGGGGCCGGCACCGGCCGGCGCGGGGAGCACGGCGGCCGACTGACCGCGTGCGGCACCGACCGCGGCGGCGGCGCGGGTCAGGTGCGGGGTGTGCTGGCGAGCGGCCGGAGTACGGTGACCGCCCATGGAGCCGGAGCAGGAGCGGGTCCCCTCGGCGGAGCATCAGCGGTGGGCGGACGGCCGGCCGCGGGACCGCATCTGGGTGCACGTCGTCTGGGAGGTCCTGCTCGCCGCCGCGGTGGTCGCCGCGGTCCTCGCGGTACGCGCCGAGGACGCCGGGGCGCTGCGCGGCGACGGCCTGCGCGACCTGCTGGTGCTGACCGCCGCCGGCATCCTGCTCGGGTCGGCCTTCGCGCTCAGCCTGCGGGCCGCGGTGCCCAACCTCGCGGTCGGCGCCGCCGCGGTCACCGCCGGCACGCTCACGGGCTGGCTCGCCGCCGATCGCGGCTACGAGCTGCGCATGGCCGCGCTGGTCGCGCTGGGCGCCGCCGCCGCACTCGGGCTCGCGCTGGCTGTGCTGGTGGTCGGCTTCCGCGCGCCGGCCTGGGCAGCCGGCCTCGCCGCCGGGCTCGGCCTCTACGCCGCCGTGCTGTCCCTGTCCGCCGGCCAGTCGCTGCTGCTGCCCGACGCGCCGGACCTGCGCCGCTGGGCCTGGCCGCTGGCCGGCGGCGCGCTGCTGCTCTCCGCCGCCGGCGGCCTGCTCGGCCTGCTGCCCGGTGTCCGCGCGGCGGTCGGCCGTTACCGCCCGGCCGCGGACCCGGCCGCCGGTCGCGGTGCCGGCGCCGGCCTCGCCGCGGTGTCCGCGCTGGTCGGCTCGACCGTGCTCGCCGCCGGCGCCGGCCTGCTGCTGGCCGCGCAGGCGCGCGCGGCCGTGCCCGACGACGGCCTGCTGCTGCTGGCCCAGGCCGCGGCGGCCGCGTTGCTGGGCGGCACCAGCGGGTACGGCCGGCGCGGTGGCGTGCTCGGCACCGCGCTCGCGGCTGCCTTCCTGCAGCTCGCCGCGCTCTGGTTGGCGCTGGTGGAGGCCGAGCAGTGGACCCGGCCGGCGCTGCTCGGCGGCGCGATCGCGGTGGGACTGCTGGTCGGCCGGCTGGTCGAGGCAGCCGGCAGCCGCGCGCCGCTGGGGTCTGAGCCGGACGCCGAGGGCGAGCGGACGGACGGCGAGCCCGACCCGTACGCGACGGAGTCCTGGGAGCCGTACCAGACCGGCGCCTTCGCCCCGGTGGCCGCCTACCGCCCCGGCGGCGATCCGTACTGGCCCGGTCAGGCGGCCGCCGACCTTGCGGACGATGCCCAGCCGTACCGGACCGAGTCGCACACCGAGCCGTTCCGCGCCGAGTCCGGCTCGGCGTTCCGGACCGGCTCCGAGCCGCGGTGATCGACCGCGGCGACGTCGAGGCGGCCGCGGACCGGCTCGGCTGGCGGATCCGCCGGACCCCGTCGGTGGTGGTCGACGCGGAGCCGTTCGGCCACCCGGTGGCGCTGAAGCTTGAGCTGCTGCAGCACAGCGGCTCGTTCAAAGCCCGTGGCATGCTGAACCGGCTGCTCACCGCGGCCCCGGCCGGCGGCCGGGTGATCGCCGCGTCCGGAGGCAATGCCGGCCTCGCCGTCGCGTACGCGGCCCGCGAGCTGGAGCTGTCCGCACAGATCGTCGTCCCGGTCTCGGCGCCGGCGGTCAAGGTGGAGCGGCTGCGCGCTCTCGGCGCCGACGTGACCCAGGCCGGCGCCTTCTACAGCGACGCGTACGCGGTCGCGGTCCGGACCGCGGAGCAGACCGGCGTCCCGCTGGTGCACGCCTACGACCAGCCGGAGGTCGCCGCCGGCAACGGGACGCTGGCGCTGGAGCTGGTCGAGCAGGTCGGGCCGGTGGACACGGTGCTGGTGGCCGTCGGCGGCGGCGGGCTGGTCGCCGGCGTGGCGGCGGCGCTGGCCGGGCGGGCCCGGGTGGTCGGGGTGGAGCCGCAGGCCTGCCCGACGCTGCACGCCGCGCTGGTCGCCGGCGGGCCGGTCGACGTCGAGGTCGGCGGCATCGCGGCCGACTCGCTCGGCGCCCGCCGGATCGGCGACGTCTGCTGGGCGGTGGCGAAGGAGACCGGGCTGCGGTCGGTGCTGGTGCCGGACGAGGCGGTCGCGCGGGCCCGGGGCCGGTTGTGGGCGCAGCTGCGGGTGCTGGCCGAGTACGGCGGGGCGGCCGCGCTCGCCGCCCTGCTGACCGGCGCCTACCTGCCGGAGCCGGGCGAGCGGGTGGCGGCGGTCGTCTGCGGCGGCAACACCGACCCGGCCGCTGTGGTCCGCGACCCGACCTGATCGCCAACCCCGGCGCCCGCAGCTCGCCCATTGAATGACCCGGCCACCGCCCTGCTGGGCGTCAGGCGTTGCCGCGGTTGCGCACCACCCGGGCGACCCGGAGCGCGACCAGCAAGCCGACCGCGCCGAGCACCGCCATCCCGGGCGGGGAGCTGAGGAAGACCAGCACCGACTCCCTCGCCTGCCCGGCCAGGCGCTTGGGGCTGGTGCGCTCGGCGAGCTGGTCGAGCGTCGAGGCCAGCTGCACGCGGGAGGTCTCGATCTCGCGCTGGATCTGCTCCGGGTCCCGGCTCACGACCAGCACCTTAGGGCATCGCCGGGGGGCGGTGAGGGGCGCCGTGATCAACCCCCCAGCAGGCACCGGCCGAGCCGGTCCCCGTCCCGCCGGCCCGGCTCACCGCACGCCCAGCGCCTCGGGCAGCTCGGCCAGGTCCTCGGACAGCGCGGCGAGCTGCGCCTGCATCCTGGTCTTGTCCGCGGCCTTGAGCGCCGGGTAGGGCTGGTAGCCGCCGCCGGCCACCGCGTACGGCCGCAGCGACGCCTCGACCGCGGCGAAGCGGTCGTCCAGCGTCTTCACCAGGGCCGCGTCCTTGCCGGCGAGCACCGGCTTGAAGACCTCGTACGCCGCCTCGGCACCTTCCACGTTCGCCGCGAAGTCCGACAGGTCGGTGTGCGAGTAGCGGTCCTCCTCGCCGGTGATCTTGCCCTTCGAGACCTCCTCGATGAGCTCGCCGGCGCCGAGCGCCACCGCCTTCGGGGTGATCTCCACGGTCTTGAGCCGGGCCTCCAGGGTGCCGAGGTCGCGGTCCAGCCGGTCGGCGAGCGGCTTGCCGCCGGCCGTGCTGTTCTTCGCCCAGAGCAGGTACTCCAGCTTGTGCCAGCCGGTCCACTTCGGGTCGTTCTCGTCCGCGAAGTCGTCCACCCGGGCGTCCACCGCGCGGTCGATCGCCGCCACCAACCCGGCGATCGGCTCGATCCGCTCCCAGCTGACCCGGCTCGGCGCGTACCGCTTCCTCGCCTCGGCCACGTCGCCGGCCCGCACCGCGTCGGTGAAGCGCCTGGTGTCCCGGCGCAGCGTGCCGGCCTCGCGCAGCACGTACGCCCGGTAGGCGGCGACCGCGGCGGTGACCTCCTTGTCGCTGCTCTGGCCGCCCAGGTCGGAGCCGGACAGTCCGGAGCCCGACCCGGACCCGGCGCCCGCCTCGGACCCGCTGCCGCCGCCCTCGGACCGGACGGTGCCGCCGTCGTCGGAGCAGCCGGCGAGCAGGCCGAGCGTGGCCGTCAGCGCGAGGACGGAGAGCGACCGCCGCACGGGAGACTCCTCGGATCGGTGACTTAGGGGAGCCTTACCTTAGCGGCTGCGCCAGCCCGCACGGCAAGTCCCGCCCCCGCGCCGGGACGACCGGGCTACCCTCCGGCCCATGACGGAGCGACTGTCCCCGGGCGACCCCGCCCCCGACTTCACCCTCCCGGACGCCGACGGCAACCCGGTCTCGCTGGCCGACTACCGCGGCCGCAAGGTGGTCGTCTACTTCTACCCGGCCGCGATGACCAGCGGCTGCACGAAGCAGGCGTGCGACTTCCGGGACAACCTGGCCGAGCTCAACGGCGCGGGTTTCGACGTGCTCGGGATCTCGCCGGACAAGCCGGCCAAGCTGGCGAAGTTCCGGGACGCGGAGGGGTTGACCTTCCCGCTGCTGTCCGACCCGGACCGCTCCGCGCTCACCGCCTGGGGCGCGTACGGGGAGAAGACCATGTACGGCAAGAAGGTGCTCGGCGTGCTCCGGTCGACCTTCGTGGTGGACGAGGACGGCAAGGTCGAGCAGGCGCTCTACAACGTCAAGGCGACCGGGCACGTCGCCTCGCTGCGCAGGAAGCTCGCCGTCTGACCGCCCGCTCCCACCCGCGGAGCCGGACGCCGTACGCTTTCCGGCCAGAGCGGGAGTGGCGTAACCGGCAGCCGCGTCAGGTTTAGGTCCTGGTGCCCTCGGGCGTGGGGGTTCGAGTCCCCCCTCCCGCACTCGGCCGCCGGGTCCGGTCTCAGCTGACGCCTGGCGAGGCGGGGAACAGGCGCGGGTCGTACGGTGGGCGGCGTGAGCGGGCTGCCAGCACCGGATCTGGCGGCGTTGGTCGGTCAGTCGCAGGCCCGGCCTGTGGTGCTGGTCTTGTCGGCGCTCGCCGGTGGCGGGTATCTGCTGGCTGTCAGCTGGCCTGGGCGGTCCGGCCCACGGTGGCCGTGGTGGCGTACGGCGTCGTTCTTCGCCGGTCTCGCCGTCGTGCTGGTGGCGACCTGTAGCGGGATCGAGGCGTACGGCCGGGTGCTGCAGTGGGTGCACATGGTCGAGCACCTGTTGCTGATCATGGTCGCGCCGGTGCTGTTGGCGGTCGGTTCCCCGGTGCAGCTGCTGCACGACCGGCTACCGGCGAAGGCCGCGCGGCCGGTGGACCGGGTGCTGGGTCGGCCGCTGGTGGGTTGGTCGACGTCGCCGGTCACCGCGGCGCTCGGCTACGCGGTCGCTGTCGTCGGGGTACATCTGACCGGGCTGCTGACCCGGGTGGTGTCCGGCCCGAACCTGCACGGGACGGAGGAGCTGGTCTACCTTGCCTCCGGTTACCTGCTCTTCCAGCTCGTGTTCGGAGTCCACCCCGGCCCGTCGCAGCTGACGCCGCTGGGCAAGTTGGCGCTGCTGGCGTTCGTCTCCCCGGTCGACACCGTGGTCGGCGTCGTACTGCTGCAGAGCGGCACCGTGCAGTCCGGGCTCGCCGCCGGGCACGGCGCACACTCCGGCGTGACACGGCCGGACTGGGCACTTCCGCCGGCCGCGGACACGATCGCCGCCGGGACCACCATGTGGATCGGCGGGACCGGGATCATGGCCCTGCTGATGATCGCCGTCGGGCTCGCGTGGCTGCACGGCCGGCCGCCGGCGGCGACCCGGCCCGGGTGGACCGACCGGGCCCGGTCGCAAGCCTTCACCGACCGCACCGGCGCCCCGCCCGGCGCCGACGTCGACTCCGACGAGGCGCTGCGCGCCTACAACGACTACCTCGGCCGCCTCGCCGTCCCCGAGCGCCGCCCCGACGACTGACCAGCGACAGGCACCGGGCCCGGACACCGGCTCCTACGGCGTGGACACCTCGCCGAGCGCCTCGGCGACGAGCGGGGCGAGCGCGCGGAAGGCGCGCCCGCGGTGGCTGATCGCGTCCTTCTCCGCCGGCGCCATCTCCGCGGTGGTCCGCGTCTCGCCGTCCGGCTGGAAGACCGGGTCATAGCCGAAGCCGTTGCCGCCCCGCGGCTCCCGCCGCAGCACCCCGTCCAGCCGGCCCTCGACCACCTGCTCGCGCCCGTCCGGGGTCACCAGCGCCGCCGCGCAGACGAAGGCCGCGCCGCGCCGGTCGTCCGGCACGTCCGCGGTCTGCTCGAGCACCAGCCGCAGGTTCGCCTCGTCGCCGGCGCCCGGCCCGGCCCAGCGGGCGGACAGCACGCCGGGCATGCCGTTCAGCGCCTCGACGGTGAGCCCGGAGTCGTCCGCGACCGCCGGCAGGCCGGTGCGCCGGACCGCCTCCCGGGCCTTGAGCAGCGCGTTCTCCGCGAAGGTTGCGCCGGTCTCGGGCACCTCCCGGTACGCGGGGACGTCGGCGAGCCCGACCACCTCGGCGGCGACCAGCGGCTCGAGGATCCGGCGCAGCTCGGCCAGCTTCTTCTCGTTGCGGGTGGCCAGGACGAGCTTCACCATGCCCATGGTCCGCTGCCTCGGTTGTCCGGCTCAGGGCGGGTCACCCTAGCCGCCGAGCGCCGTCCGCTGCGCCTCGGTCAGCTGCCGGCAGCCGGCGACGGCCAGGTCGAGCAGCGCGTCCAGGGTGGCCCGGTCGAACGGGACGCCTTCCGCGGTGCCCTGCACCTCGACGAAGTCGCCGGTCCCGGTGCACACCACGTTCATGTCCGTGTCCGCGGCCACGTCCTCCTCGTAGCCGAGGTCGAGCCGCGGCTCGCCGTCGAGCACGCCGACGCTCACCGCGGCCACGGAGTTGACCAGCGGCTGTGGCCGGGCCAGCGCCTTCCGGTCGCGCAGCCACTCGACCGCGTCGGCGAGCGCGACGTACGCCCCCGTGATCGACGCTGTCCGGGTGCCGCCGTCGGCCTGCAGGACGTCGCAGTCGATGGCGACCGTGTTCTCCCCCAGCGCCTTCAGGTCGATCGCGGCCCGCAGCGACCGGCCGATGAGCCGGCTGATCTCGTGGGTGCGGCCGCCGATCCGGCCGCGGACGGACTCCCGGTCCGAGCGGGTGTGGGTGGCGCGCGGGAGCATCGAGTACTCGGCGGTCACCCAGCCAAGGCCGCTGCCCTTGCGCCAGCGCGGCACGCCCTCGGTCACGCTCGCCGCGCAGAGCACCCTGGTGTCGCCGAACTCGACCAGCGCCGAGCCCTCCGCGTACCGCTGCCAGTGCCGCGTGATGGTCACCGGCCGCAGCTCGTCGGCCTTCCGCCCGTCCGGTCGTGTCACGGGCGCCACCTTAGGCCACGGCCCCGGCGGGCAGACTGGCGCCCGTGCGCACCGAGACGCTGACCATCCGCACCGGCTCGTCGCCGGTCGTCCACGACCTCACCGAGGACTGCGCCCGCTTCGCCGGCGGCGCCGGTGACGGGCTGCTGCACGTCTTCGTGCCGCACGCCACCGCCGGGCTGGCGATCCTGGAGACCGGCTCGGGCAGCGACGAGGACCTGCTGGCGCTGCTGGACGAGCTGCTGCCGACCGAGGACCGGTGGCGGCACCGGCACGGCAGCCGGGGGCACGGGCGGGACCACGTGCTGCCCGCGCTGGTTGCGCCGCATGCGACGGTGCCGGTGCTCGGCGGCCGGCTGGCGCTCGGCACCTGGCAGTCGATCTGCCTGGTGGACACGAACGGGGACAACCCCGAGCGCCAGGTCCGGCTGTCCTTCCTGCCCGGCTAGATCTGGTACGACGCGTCGGGCCTGACGAGCTCGGACGCGGTGAAAGCGGCCGCCGCCTCGGTGCCGATGCGGTCCCGGTCCGACCACGGCTGGAGGTGGGTGACCAGCAGCCGGCCGACCCCGGCCTTGGTCGCGTGCTCGCCGGCCTCGCGACCGCTCAGGTGCAGGTTCGGCGGGTGCGGCGAGCCGTCGTCGGCCCAGGACGCCTCGCACAGCAGCACGTCGCTGCCGGCCGCCAGCCCCACCAGCGCTGCGGACGGCGCGGTGTCCCCGGAGTAGGTCAGCGACCGGCCGCCGGCCTCGACCCGGACCGCGTGCGTCTCCACCGGGTGGTCGACCCGCTCGAAGCGCAGCCGGAACGGCCCGAGCTCCCGCTCCCCCGGCGTCACCGCCCCGAACGAGAAGACCCCGCGCAGCCCGTGCCGGTTGTGCGGGTCGTGCGCCAGCGAGAGCCGGTCGTGGGTGCCGGGCGGGCCGAGCACCGGGATGGCCGGCAGCCGCCCGGCCGGGCCGTGCAGCCGGTAGACCACGTACGGGCAGAGGTCGATGAAGTGGTCCGGGTGCAGGTGGGACAGCACCACGGCGTCGACTTGCGCCGGGTCGGCGTGCCGCTGCAGCGCCCCGAATGCGCCGCTGCCGAGGTCCAGCAGGAGGCGGAAGCCGTCGTGCTCCACCAGGTACGACGAGGCCGGGCCGGCCGGGCCGGGCATGCTGCCGGAGCAGCCGAGGACGGTGAGCTTCACGCCGGCACCGCCGGGGCGGAGTGGACCAGGTCGATCTCCGGGCCGAGGAAGCGGCGGCCGAGCCGGCGGAACGGCTCCGGGTCCCCGGTGGCGACGAACCGGTGCTTCGGCGGCGGCGCGGCTGGGTCGCCCCCGGTGTCCCGCAGCCGCCCGGTGGCGGTGAGGACGCGGTAGACGTCCTTCGCCGTCTCCTCCGCGCTGGACACGAGCGTCACGCCGTCTCCCATCGTGAGCTGGATCACGCCGGTGAGCAGGGGGTAGTGGGTGCAGCCGAGGACGAGCGTGTCCACGTCCGCGGCCTGGAGCGGGGCCAGGTACGACTGGGCCAGCCCGAGGATCTGCCGGCCACTGGTGTGCCCGCGCTCGACGAAGTCGACGAAGCGCGGGCAGGCGGCCGTGCTCAGCGTCACCTGCGGGGCAGCGGCGAAGGCGTCCTCGTACGCGCCACTGGCGATGGTCGCGGTGGTGCCGATGACGCCGACCCGGCCGGACCGGGTGGTCGCCACGGCCCGCCGGGCCGCCGGCAGCACGACCTCGACGACCGGCACCTCGTAGCGTTCGCGGGCGTCCCGCAGGCAGGCCGCGCTCGCGGTGTTGCACGCGATGACCAGCAGCTTCACGCCGGCCCCGACCAGCTGGTCCATGAGCCGCAGGGCGATGCGGCGGACCTGCGCGATCGGGAGCGGCCCGTACGGCCCGTGGGCGGTGTCGCCGACGTAGAGCAGCGGCTCGTACGGCAGCTGGTCGAGCACCGCGCGGGCCACGGTCAGCCCGCCGACCCCGGAGTCGACGATGCCGATCGGGGCGTCGATGGCGGTCACGACAGCCGAATATAGGCGGCGGCTCAGCTGTCCGGTGCCTCGCGTCCCCAGTCGGAGGCCAGGCCGGGGTCCTCGCGGAGCAGCTGGGCGAGCCGGCTGACCACCCGGCTGCCGCCCGGGGCAGGCGGGGCCGCCGGGTCCGGCTCCAGGTCGGCCGCCGGGCCGGCGGCCTCCGGGTCGGGCACCCGGCGCAGGCCGCTGCGCCCGGTGCCCGGGCCCGGGTCGGTGCTGAGCGTCCGGTCGGCGGACCACAAGGCGTAGTGCCACGAGGTACCGGCCGGCCGGCCCGGAGCGGGCCGCCGCTCCTCGCCGGCGGGGGCGGCGTGCCGGCCACCCTGGCGACCGGACCTGGACGCCGGGCCGGGCTCGATCCGGGGCGGCGCCGCGAGCTGGGGCGCCGGCTCGGACCGGGGCGCCGGCTCGGACCGGGACGCAGCCCCTGGTTGGCGTGCCGGTGGGGCGATGGCCGCCACCACAGCGGTCTCCACCGCGCCGGCCCGCTCGGTCACCCGGATCACCGGCCCGCCGGCACGGCCGTCCGCGAGGGCGACCATGACGGACAGGCCGCGGTGCCGGCGGACCACCTCCGTGACGGCGTCGAGCACCTCACCGAGCCGGTCGTCCATGCCAGCGGGGCGAGGCGTCGACCCGGGCCGCGTGGCCGGCCCGGGGCGGGTCGCCGGCCGCGGCTGCGCCGGGGCGGCCGGCGCGAGGTCCGCGGCTCGCTCCGCCGGGGATACCGCGGGTGCCGGGGGTGGCGCCGCCGGCACCGACCGGTACGCCGCCGCGGCCTGCCCCGGGGACCGCTGCGGCAGGCCGGACCGTGACCACTGCTGGACCGAGCCGGGCTGGACCGAGCCAGGCTGCACCGAACCAGGTTGGGCGGGCGGCCCGGGCGAAGACGGAGCGTACGGAGCCGGAGGGGGACCGTCCGGTGCCGACGGTCTCGAAGCCGACGGTCTCGAAGCCGACGGCGGGACGTCGGGGCGGGACGGCAGCGCCGGCCCGGCGTACGCGCGCTCGGGTTGCGCGGGCTCCGGCGCGCCCCGGCCCGGCTTCGCCACGCGCTGGTCGAAGGCTTCCCGCCGGTGCAGCCGGTCCAGCCGGTCGTCGATGTCCGCCACAGCCGCCCCCGTCCGTCGGTCTTCCCCGTCGTGCCGTCCGGTCAGGCGCCCGCTCGGGCCTGCGCGGCGCGCCGGGCCCGGGCGAGTGCCTGATCCAGGACGACCAGCAGCGCGTCCCGTACCGACAGCCTGTCACGTGCGTCGAAAGTGACCAGCGGCACTTCCTCATCCACTGCCAGAGCCCATCTGATCGAGGCAAGGTCGTGCGCGATGGTGCCCTGGAAGCGGTTCACCGCGATCACGAACGGCAGGCCGAGCCGCTCGAAGTAGTCCACCGCCGGGTAGCAGTCGTCCAGCCGCCGGCTGTCCACGATGACCAGCGCGCCGATCGCGCCGACGGCCAGGTCGTCCCACATGAAGCCGAAGCGGTCCTGGCCCGGGGTGCCGAACAGGTAGAGCTTCAAGCTCTCATCGACGGTGATACAGCCGAAGTCCATCGCGACCGTCGTGGTCCGCTTCCCCGGCACCTTGGTGACGTCGTCCACGCCGAACGACGCGGTCGTCATGTCGCCCTCGGTGGTCAGCGGGCTGATCTCGGAGATGCTGGCGACCGTCGTGGTCTTGCCCACCCCGAAACCGCCGGCGATGACGAGCTTCACCGGCAGCGGGGGGCGACGCGGCGGCCGCCGCGGCTCACCCGATTGCGCGAAGACCACGGATCACTCTCAGCAGCGTGTCGACGTCGGTCGGGGCGTCGGCGTTCGGCAGGTACACCGACAGGTGCCCCTCCGCGGAGAGGTCGCCGACGAGCACCCGGACCACCCCCAGGTGCAGGGAGAGCTCGGCGGCGATCTCGGCGACCGACAGCGGGTCACCGCACAGTGTCACGATGTCGCGGGACTCGAAGCCGAGCTCGCCGAGCGCGGTCCGACCCTGGTCGGTCGTGACCACCTGGGTCTCGATCGCGATGGAGTCCTGGCCGGCCACCCGGCCGGCGGTGAGCAGGAAGGGGCGCAGCGACGGCCTCTCGGCCGGGCAGTCGCCGGGCGGGCAGTCGCCGTCCACGCCGGCGCCGTCGAGGCCGGCACCGGTGTGCAGGAACGGTCGGATCAGCGCTCCGGAGCGAAGCGCCGTGTCGTCGGGCGAGTCGGGGGTCACGGGTCCGCGGGGGTCGGGTCGGCGGGGTCAGTCGCCGAGCGAGTTCTTCAGCTCGTTGATGAGCTGCGGGGTCAGGGCGGCGCCGGCGCGGGTGGCGAACAGCGTCATCTCGTACGCGATGTTGCCGAGGTTGGCGGTCTTCGCGGCGATCACGCCGAGCACCGAGCCGCTGCTGATCGCGGAGACCAGCAGGTAGCCGTGTGCCATGTCGACGATCACCTTGTTCAGCGTGCCGAGCTGGTACGCCCGGGCGGCGCCGCCGGCCAGGCTGGTGATGCCGGAGGTGATGGCGGCCAGCCGGTCCGCGCCGGCGCGCTCCTGGCCCGCGGACATCGCCATCAGCAACCCGTCGGAGGACACCGCGATCGCCTCCAGCACCCCGGCGGTCTCCGCGGCGAACTTGCCGAGCAGCCAGTTGAAGTTCTGCGCCTCGGCGCTCAGGCCGTACGCGGTGTGGTTCACCCGGCACCCTCCTCGCTCGTCTCGCCCGTCGGGGTACCGGCCTGCAGCGCCCGCTCGACCCCGGCCTCGAACTCCTCCACCAGCGCCCGCGCGGCCGCCGCCTCCCGGATCGCGGCGTCCGCGGACGCCACCGGCTCGGGGCCGCCCCCGGGGCGGCGGGCGGCGCGGGCACCGGGCGGAAGCTGCGCGCCGGGCACCCGGCGGGTG
>JBJMII010000039.1:0-27390 GCA_045806925.1 Mycobacteriales bacterium | reverse complement strand
GTGGCCGACATCGACAGCACGTCGACCGCCGTCCGCATCGTCTTCAGGTACTCCTTGTGCTCGACCCCGAAGCGCTGTTCCTCGTCGACGATGACCAGGCCGAGGTCCTTGAACCGGGTGGTGGTCTGCAGCAGCCGGTGGGTGCCGATGACCACGTCCACCGAGCCGTCCACCAGCCCGGCCAGCGTGGCCTCCGTCTCCTTCGGACTGTCGAAACGCGACAGCGACCGGACGGCGACCGGGAACTGCCCCAGCCGCTCGGAGAAGGTGGCGAAGTGCTGCTGCGCCAGCAGCGTGGTCGGCACCAGCACGGCCACCTGCTTGCCGTCCTGCACCGCCTTGAAGGCCGCCCGGACCGCGATCTCGGTCTTGCCGTAGCCGACGTCCCCGCAGACCACCCGGTCCATCGGGACCAGCTGCTCCATGTCGTGCTTGACCTCGTTGATGGCCTCCAGCTGGTCCGGCGTCTCCACGTACGGGAAGGCGTCCTCCAGCTCGCGCTGCCACGGGGTGTCCGGGGCGAAGGCATAGCCCCTGGTGGCCATCCGCACGCTGTAGAGCCGGATCAGCTCGCCGGCGATCTCCTTGACCGCCTTGCGGGCCCGGCCCTTGGTCTTCGCCCAGTCGGCGCCGCCGAGCCGGTTCAGCGTCGGCGCCTCGCCGCCGACGTACCTGGTGAGCAGGTCGAGCGAGTCGGTCGGCACGAAGAGCCGGTCGCCGGGCTGGCCCCGGCGGGCCGGCGCGTACTCCAGGATCAGGTACTCCCGCTCGCCGCCGTTCACCGTCCGCCGCACCATCTGCAGGTAGCGGCCGACCCCGTGCTGCTCGTGCACCACCAGGTCACCGGGCCGCAGCGCCAGCGGGTCGACCGCGTTGCGCCGCCGCCGGGACGGCATCCGCAGGTCCTTCGTGGACTGCCCGCGCTGGCCGGTCAGGTCGGCCTGGCCGAGCACCGCCAGCCGCAGCGAGGGGGACACGAAGCCGCCGGCGAGCCGGCCGGTGGAGACCGTGACGACGCCCGGCTCCGGCGGCGCGGTCAGCGACGGCACCCCGCGCACCGGCACCTCGGCCGCGCCGAGCTGCTCGACCGCGCGCAGCGCCGGCCCGTGCCCGTCGAAGACCACCGCGACCCGCCAGCCGTCCCGGGTCCACCGGCGGGCGTCCGCGATCGCCCGCCCGGTGTCCCCCCGGTACGCCTCCGCCGCCGTCGCGTCGACGGTCAGGGCCGAGTCGTCGAGCTCCCGGTCTACCGCGAACGGGGTGACCGACCACCACGGGATGCCGAGCGCGGCGGCGTCCTCCCGGGCCTGCTCGACCGTTCGCAGCGCGGCGGCGCCGAGGTCGATCGGGGCGGTGCCGCCGCCGGCCGCGGCCGCCCAGGACGCGTGCAGGAACTCCTCCGACGTCCGCACCAGCTCCGCCGCCCGGGTCCGCACCCGCTCCGGGTCGCAGACCAGCACGTGGCTGCCGGCCGGCAGCTCGTGGAAGAGCAGCCGCAGGTCGGCTATCCCCTGGAGCAGCACCGGGGCGAGCGCCTCCATGCCCTCGACCGCGGTGCCGTCGGCGAGCTTGTCCAGCATCTCGGCCAGCTCCGGGTGCTCCGCGGCGAGCTGCTTGGCCCGCTCCCGGACCGGTGCGGTGAGCAGCAGCTCCCGGCACGGCGGCGCCCACAGGCCGTGCTCGCCGGACTGCGCACCCTTGCCGGACTCCGCCGGCTGGACGGAGCGCTGGTCGGCGACGGTGAAGAAGCGCACCTCCTCGACGTCGTCGCCCCAGAACTCGACCCGCACCGGGTGCTCCTCGGTGGGCGGGAAGACGTCCAGGATGCCGCCGCGCACGGCGAACTCGCCCCGCTTCTCGACCAGCTCGACCCGGGTGTAGCCGACCGAGGCCAGCCGCTCCACCAGCTCGTCCAGCTCGACGGTGTCGCCGGTCCGCGCGGCGACCGGCTCCAGCTCGCCGAGACCGGGCACCTGCGGCTGCAGCACGGCCCGGATCGAGGCGACGACGACCCGCACCGGGCCGGTGGCCGGGTCGTCGGTGCTCGGGTGGGCGAGCCGGCGCAGCACCGCCAGCCGGCGGCCGACGGTGTCCGCGCGGGGCGACAGCCGCTCGTGCGGCAGCGTCTCCCAGGACGGGTAGCCGACCACCTCGTCCGGCGGCAGCAGGCAGCGCAGCGCGTCGACCAGGTCGTCGGCGTCGCGTCCGGTCGCGGTGACGGCGAGCACCGGCCGGCCGGCGCCGCCGCGGGCCGGGTCGGCGGCCAGCGCCGCGGCGACCAGCGGGCGCAGCGCCGGCGGCGCGGTGAGGTCGAGGGAGGTTAGGTGGAGGGAGGCGTCCAGGGAGGTTAGGTCGGCCGAGGAGGCGGCCCCGCTCACCGCGCGGCGGAGGGCGGGATCGGGCAGGACCGCGTCGAGCAGTCCGGACAGCGTCATGGGTGCGGTCCTTAGCCGGTGCATGCAGGTAACCCCCGGTCGGCGGAAACCCGGGGGTGTCAGGCGTCCAGTCTACGCCGCTCCCGCTCGACGGCCGGTGATCCCGGCCCCGGGGCCGGCGAGAAGCGGGCCCGGGGCCGGAGTGGTTCACCCGGACAGGGGTAGAGCCGCTGCGTGACGGACCGGGAGATGGTGCTGCGGGCGCGGGTGGCGGAGAGCATCGAGGCGGAGCGGCGACTGCTCGAGTCGGACGCCGTGGCGCTGACCGCCGTCGCCGCCGGCCGGGTGGTGGAGTGCCTGACCGCCGGCGGGAAGGTGCTGCTCTTCGGCAACGGCGGCTCCGCCAGCGACGCCGGCCACCTCGCCGCCGAGCTGCTCGGCCGGTTCTTCGTCGACCGCCGGCCGCTCGCCGCGGTCGCGCTGGCCGACACCACCGCGGCGATGACCGCGATCGGCAACGACTACGGCTACCTCGAGGTCTTCGCCCGGCAGGTCGGCGCGCTGGGCCGGCCCGGCGACGTGGCCATCGGGCTGTCCACGAGCGGGACCTCGGAGAACGTCGTACGCGGGCTGGAGGCGGCCGCGGAGCTCGGCCTGACCACGGTGGCCTTCACCGGCGCGAGCGGGGGCAAGCTGCTCGACGTCGCCGACCTCTGCGTCCGGGTGCCGTCCGAGGACACCCCCCGGGTGCAGGAGCTGTGCATGCTGCTCGGCCACACGCTGTGCGAGATCGTCGAGCGGGAGCTGGCCGTCGCGGCTTAGGCGTGTCCTGGGCGGGGCCGTTACCGGGACGTCCAGGCGCCGGGCTCGGCGACCAGGTCGCGGACCCGCGCCGGCAGCTCGCCGGACAGCAGCTCGGCCAGCGTGACCTCGTCCAGCACGATCCGCAGCGCCGCCCGCAGCGCGATCCACAGCTCCTGCAGGTGCTCCGCCGCGCCCTCGTACGCGGCCTGCTCCGGCCGCTCGCCCCGCACCACCGCCAGCGGGCCGTCCACCGCGCGGACCACCTCGCCGACGGTGATCTCCTCGGCCGGCCGGGCCAGCGCGTAGCCGCCCACCGCGCCACGGCGGGTGCGCACCAGGCCGGCCCGGCGCAGGTCGGCGAGGATCGCCTCCAGGAACTTCAGCGGCAGGCCCTGCTCGGCCGCGAGCACCGGTCCGGGCACCGTGGCCGCTCCGGTGGCGGCCAGGGCGAGCAGCGCGCGCAGCGCGTAGTCGGTGCGGGCCGAGACATGCACGGGACGAGTGTGACCGAAGCCGCGGCCGACCGGCATGCCGCCGGCGGCTCAGCCGGCCCGGTCGGCCGGCGGTACACCGGGTCGGGGGAGGCGGGTGCGCCGGCCGGGGACTTCGGCTATTCTCTATCTTGTCGATAGGGATGGCCGACAAGGTGGGGTAGGGCTCGTGGGTTCACTGCACAGCACGCGACGGTTCCGCCGGGCGACCGGCTCGCTGGTCGCCCTGACGGTGCTCGCGGCGGCGGCCGCCTGCGGGGGCGACGGCGGCGGCGGGAACGGGGCCGGGACGGCCTCCACCCTGCGGCTCGGCTACTTCCCGAACGTGACGCACGCGACCGCGGTGGTCGGCGTGGCCAAGGACTTCTTCGGCAAGCGGCTCGGCTCGACGAAGCTGGAGACGCAGACCTTCAATGCCGGCCCGGCCGAGATCGAGGCGCTGCTCGGCGGCGACCTCGACGCCGGCTTCATCGGACCCAACCCGGCCATCAACGCGTACGCGAAGACCAAGGGCGCCGGCATCCGGATCGTCTCCGGCGCGACCTCGGGCGGCGCCGCGCTGGTGGTCCAGCCCGGGATCACCTCGGTGGCCGGCCTCAGGGGCAAGCGGCTCGCCTCGCCGCAGCTGGGCAACACCCAGGACGTGGCGCTGCGCGCCTGGCTGAAGCAGAACGGCCTCACCCCGTCCAGCCAGGGCGTTCCGGGCGACGTGCAGGTGGAGCCGAGCGAGAACGCGACCACCCTTCAGCTCTTCCAGGACAAGAAGATCGACGGTGCCTGGGTGCCGGAGCCGTGGGCTTCCCGGCTGGTCCTGGACGGCGGCGGCAAGGTACTCGTGGACGAGAAGACACTGTGGCCGGGCGGCAAGTTCGTCACCACCCACCTGATCGTGCGGACCGAGTTCCTGGAGAAGTACCCGGCGACCGTGAAGGCGCTGCTCGAGGGTCATCTCGACACCGACGAGTGGATCGCGAAGAACTCCGCCGAGGCCGAGAGCACGGTCAACGCCGAGATCAAGCGGATCACCACCAAGCCGCTGGCGCCCGAGGTGCTGGACCGGGCCTGGAAGAACATCGAGATCACCACCGACCCGATCGCCTCCTCGCTGAAGAAGTCCGCCGCCGACGCGATCGCCGCCGGGCTGCTGAAGGAGGTCGACCTCAAGGGGATCTACGACCTGACCCTGCTGCGCGAGGTGCTCGCCGAGCGCGGCGGCGCGACGGTCGACGACGCGGGACTGGCGAGGGGCTGATGAGCGTGGTCGAGGTCATCCCGGCACCCGGGCAGACGGTGGCCCGGCCGGCATCGGCCGCGCGGGTGGAGCACCTGGTGAAGCGGTTCGGCACCGGGCCGGTGGTGCTCGACGACGTGAGCCTGGACGTCGCGCCGGGCGAGTTCGTCTGCCTCATCGGGGCGTCCGGCTGCGGCAAGTCGACGCTGCTGTCGCTGCTCGCCGGGCTGGAGAAGCCGACCTCCGGCACCGTCGAGGTGGCCGGCGGCCGGCCGGCGCTGATGTTCCAGGAGTCCGCGTTGCTGCCGTGGCTGACCGCCGCCGGCAACGTGGAGCTGGCGCTCCGGCTGGCCGGGGTCGGCCGCACGGAGCGGCCGGCGGAGGCCCGCCGGCTGCTCGCGCTGGTCCGACTGGAGGGGGCGGCGAAGGCACGGCCGCACGAGCTGTCCGGCGGGATGCGGCAGCGGGTCGCGCTCGCCCGGGCGCTGGCCCAGCGGTCGCCGGTGCTGCTCATGGACGAGCCGTTCGGGGCACTCGACGCGATCACCCGGGACCTGCTGCACGAGGAGCTGACCCGGGTGTGGCGGGAGACCGGGGTGAGCGTCGTCTTCGTCACCCACAACGTCCGGGAGGCGGTGAAGCTGGGTCAGCGGATCCTGCTGCTGTCGTCCCGGCCCGGCCGGGTGATCGAGACCTGGGACGTCGAGATCCCCGGTGCGCGCGTGCTGGAGTCGCCGCCGGTGGCGGCGCTGTCGGCGGAGATCACCGACCGGCTCCGGAAGGAGATCCGGCGCCATGCGGCCTGAGCCGGGAAGCACTGTGGTCGCCGGCAGCGACTCCGGCGACGCCACGCTGGCGTCGCTGGAGCGCGGCCTGGACGCCCTGGAGCGCTCGGCGGTCCGGGAGAGCCCGAGGTGGCGGCGGCGGGCCGGCAAGATCCTCCCGCCGCTGATCGCGGTCGGCCTGGTGCTGCTGGCCTGGCAGCTGCTGATCTGGGCCGAGATCAAGCCGCGCTACACCTTCCCGTCCCCGGGCGACGTGTGGTCGACGACCGTCGACCAGTGGCGGGAGGGCACGCTGCCGCAGGCGATCTGGCTCAGCCTGTCCCGGGCAGCGGTGGGCTTCCTCGCCAGCGTCGCCATCGGCACCCCGCTCGGCCTGCTGGTCGCCCGGGTCAAGCCACTGCGCACCGCGCTGGCCCCGATACTGTCCGGGCTGCAGTCGCTGCCGTCGGTGGCCTGGGTGCCGGCCGGCATCCTCTGGTTCGGCCTCAGCCCGGCGACGATCTACTTCGTCGTGCTGCTCGGCGCGGTCCCCTCGATCGCGAACGGGACGATCTCCGGCATCGACCAGGTGCCGCCGCTCTACCTGCGGGTCGGCCGGGTGCTCGGCGCGAAGGGGCTGCGGGCGGCGCGCTACGTGGTGATGCCGGCGGCGCTGCCCGGCTACCTCGCCGGCCTCAAGCAGGGCTGGGCGTTCGCCTGGCGGTCGCTGATGGCCGCCGAGCTGATCACCCAGTCGCCGCGGCTGGGCACCGGGCTGGGCCAGCTGCTCGACACCGGCCGGCAGCTGTTCGACGTGTCGCTCGTCTTCGCCATGATCATCGCGATCCTGGTGGTCGGCGTCGCGGTGGACCGGCTCGTCTTCAGCCCGGTGGAGCGGGGCGTGCTGCGCCGGCGGGGCCTGCTCGTGGAGTAGTCCGACGGTTCCACCGTCCCGGACCGGATCGACGGTCAGCGGCCGGGCCACGCAGGCGGACCGATGCCGGCGACGGACGACCGGTCGGAGCTGGGGCGAGCCTCGAACGCGGTCGGCCCGCTCCGGGCCGCCACCTCCCGCCGCTCCGCCCGCCAGGAGGCCGGCAGCCCGGCGAGCCGGCGGGCCGCCATCCAGGCCAGCGGACCGAGCACCGCGACGGCGAGCAGGGCGGCGCCGAGGACCTCGGTGGACGCCCCGACCAGCTTGAGGCCGGAGGCGAGCAGGACCAGCGCCAGAGCGCGACGCACCACTCGCTGCGGAGCCCGGCTGGACAGCCGAGCCCCCAGCCATACCCCCGGCAGGGCGCCGGCGAGGAGCCCGGCCGTCAGTCCGAGCTGCACCTCGCCGAACAGCGCGTGGCCCAGCGCGGCGGCAGCCACCAGCGGAACCGCCTGGACGAGGTCGGTGCCGACCAGCTCGGCAGCCCGCAGCTTCGGGTACAGCAGCAGCAGCATCACGATGATCAGCGAGCCGGACCCGACCGAGGTCATGCCGACGACCACGCCGCCGACCGCGCCGACGAGCACGGTCTGCCACACCCGGACCACGATCGGCTCCGAGTCCTTCGACGGTCCCGATCCGGCTCGCCAGGACCTGCCGTGCTGGCGCAGCACCAGGAGCGCGCGAGCGACCATGGTGAGGACCGCCAGCAGCAGCGCGACCCCGAGCGCCACCTTGACGACGTCCTGGATCGTCTCGCCGGAGCCGAGGGCGCGCAGGACGAGCACTCCGGCGAAGGCGGCCGGCACGGACCCCAGGCACAGCCACTTGACCAGCGTGAAGTGCACGGTGCCATGGCGGAGGTGCACCAGTCCGCCGACCGGCTTCATGAACAGGGAGGCCACCAGGTCGCTGGACACGGCCGCCAGCGGCTGGACCCCGAACACGAGCACGAGGACCGGGGTCATGAGGGCGCCGCCGCCCATGCCGGTCAGCCCGACCAGGACGCCGACCATGAACCCGGCCACGCCGATCGTCGGATCCACGCGTCCCCCTGCATCCGGCGACAGCGAGCAGTTGGACTAATTCTACCGAGCCGGTCGGGTTTGCGGTGGAGGGCAACTCGGTCTCCGGCGAGCATGAGAGGCTCCGTACGAGGCCGATGACATGGAGAGGGGGTCTGGTGGCCGACGCGTTGCCCGCCGGGCTGGGCGGATGGCCGGTGCACGCCGCGGGACCCGAGCTGCTGGCCGACCTCGAGCTGGTGCTGTCCGGGGCTCGGCTCTCGCTGGACGGGGACATCCGGGTGGTGGGGGCGGACCGCGACGGCGACCGGTCCGGCGACGGGGCGACCAGCACCGGCGTGCCGGTCGCGATGGCGCGCGTCGCCGAGATCGGCGAGGACGTACGGAAGGCCGGTCACCTGGTGTTCGCCGACCCGGAGGGGACGCCGATCGCCGTACTCGCGCTGGCGCCGGGAACGCCCGAGAGCGGTCGCTGGGTAGGGCTGCTGCGCCCGCTGCGGGCGCCGGCCCACGGTCCGTTCCGGGCCCTGCAACGATCTCCGGCGCAGGTGCGGGCCGAGCTGCCCGTCGGCCCGGTGCTGGCCCTGGTCTGCGATCGCCCGTTGCTGAACCCGGACCTGGTCCGGCTCTCCGCGGCCGCCACCAGTACCGGCGGCGCCGCGCTCCTGCTGGTGCCGACGGCCGGCCCGCAGGACTCCGGGATGCCGCCGGAGTTCCTGGTCCGCGCGGTGCTGGCCGCCGCCCGGACGCTGCGAGCGCGGCCGACCGTGGTCACCGTGCCGCTGCGGCGGCCCGCCGACCCGCGCAGCGCCGCCCTGCTGCACTCCGAGCTCGCCGCCTGCTACGGCGCCACTCACCTGCTCGGCAGTGCGCCCCCGTCCGGGGGGCCGCTCCCGGAGGTCGCCGTGACCGTCGACCCGGGCACACCGTCGTGGCCCGACGTGGTCGAGATGCTCGGCGGCGAGGCGCCGCTGCCCCCGTCGGTGGCGCCCGCGGACGTCCTGACCGAGCTGCGCCGCTGGCGTCCCCCGCCGTCCCGCCGCGGTCTCGTCGTCTTCTTCACCGGGCTGTCCGGTTCCGGTAAGTCCACGCTGGCGCGGGCTCTGGCCGATGCTCTGGTCGAGGACGGGCACCGGACCGTGACGATGCTGGACGGCGACGTGGTCCGCCGGATGCTCTCGGCCGGGCTGGGCTTCTCCCGGGCGGACCGGGATCTCAACGTGCGCCGGATCGGGTGGGTCGCCGCCGAGGTCGCCCGGCACGGCGGGGTGGCCGTGTGCGCGCCCATCGCGCCGTACGACGCCACCCGCAGGTCGGTACGCCGGGACGTCGAAGCAGTCGGCGACTTCATCCTGGTGCATGTCTCCACACCGTTGGAGGTCTGCGAGCGGCGGGACCGCAAGGGGCTCTACGCACGGGCCCGGGCCGGCCTCATCCCGTCCTTCACCGGCGTCAGCGACCCGTACGAGGCGCCGACCGATGCCGACCTCGTCCTCGACACCAGCGCGGAGTCCCCGGACGCCGGCCTCGGCCGGCTGCTCGACCTGCTGCGCCGGGACGGACGGCTTCCGGGGCGCCGGGACTAGGACACGCCCTCAGGGCTTCACCGCCCTGCCCGGCTGGCTCGGATACCGGCTGCCGTCCGGGTAGAACCGGGTCGCCACGTCGGCGGTCAGCTCACGCACCCGGTCGATGTCCCGCTCGGCCAGCCGGTCCCGGTAGGACTGCAGGGCGGCCCGGCTGTCCATCGGCCGGAAGGCGGTCCGGGACACGCCGCCGCGCAGCCTCCAGATGTGCGGCTTCTCGGTCCCCCCGGGAGCCGTCGTCGTCTCCTCCACCCGCCTGCGGACCCCGTCAGTCCAGCGCAGCGCCAGGCGGCGGTAGAGGTCCTCGAAGCCGGCCACCGGGTCCGCCGCCAGGTCCTCGTACCGGACCACGCGAATCCGCGGATCCGCCCCGCGGAAGCGGTCGACCGCCGCGTAGACGGCGGACCACAGCACGGCGATCTTCGCGACGTGGTCCTGGGAGCCGACCAGCTCCCGCATCCGGTCCCCGTACGGGCCGAGCAGGTCGCGGACGAGCAGGGGCTGCTCGAGCAGCTCGTGGAAGTACACCGACCAGCCGAGCCGGCGCCAGCTGCCGACCAGCGCGACGGGGTCCCGCACCAGCACCACGGACCGGACGCCGAGCCGCTCGGTCAGCCAGGGGACGGACAGGACGGCGAACGGGTCGTCGAGCAGCGCCCGGCGGCCGCGGAGCCGACCGACGGTGAAGGACCGGTAGTACTTCGCCATCCGGAGCAGGTCGTAGACCGACCGGTTGCGGCGGAGCTCGGCCAGGACGCGGTAGCGCAGCCCGACCGTGTCGGCGAAAGCCCGCACCCAGCGGGCCTCGTTGTCGGTGCAGATGTACTGGAACCGGTGCGTCACGTCGGCGTTCAGCACGCCGGGAGAGCGACCGGGGGGATGCTGCGGGTTCAGCGGCTCGTTGACGTAGACGAGCTCACCGCCCACCTCCAGCATCTTGCCCACCCAGCTGGTGCCGGTCCGCGGAAGTCCGGTGACGAGGACCGGACCGGCGCCGTCCTGCATGCACGGTCCCCATTTCGTCGGCTCACGGTGCGTTCACGAGTGCCTTCCACGCCTGCACCGCGGTGCTGGTCGAGGAGGTGGACGGCACCGGAGGGTTGTTGAACCGGAGCTCCCAGTCGGCCCGGCCGCCCCGGCTGTCCCAGACCGAGATCCACAGCGCGCCGTTCGCCTTGGCGTAGGCCACCGCGTCGCGCAGCGCCTGCGCCTTGCGGCCCGGGTTGTTCACGTCCTCCAGGAAGCCCAGCTCGGACACCGCCCACGGCGTGGAGTGCGCCCGGGCGAAGGTCAGCGCGGGTGACATCAGCCGGGCGGTCGTCTTCCAGTTGACCCCGTCGGTGTAGCCGAGGGGGATGCCGGCGGTGCCGGTCGCATGGGGCGCGTTGTAGACGTCGACGCTGACCAGGTCGACGGTGCCGCCGTCGCCCTTCGCGGCCGTCGGCCAGTAGTTCTCCGCGTTGCGCCCCTTGAAGCCGGTGAAGGTGGAGATCATCAGGATCACCGACACCCGGCGGGTGCCGCCGTCGAGCGCGTTCTGCGCGTCGACCAGGGCGTTGAGCCGGACGTTGGCGCGCCGGAACTCGGTGAACGTGAAGAGCCCTGCTTCGATCTCCTGCTCCGGCTCGTGGTGGTTGGTCAGCACGATGTTCTTCGGGGTCGAGGCGAGGAACGTCCGCAGCGTGCCGTCCTGGGTGCCGGCCGCGACCGCCGCGGGCGGCAGCTGGAACGAGTAGTCGTTCTGGGCCGCCGCCGGGTGCGCCAGGTACGCCGCCGTCTGCTGCCAGGTCGGGAAGTGGAAGCCCGCGTCGTAGCCGCGGTAGACGTCCACCGGCCCGACCGCCTGGTCGAACCAGCGCCAGTCCCTGGACCAGGCGCCGACCTTCGTTGCGCTCGACGCCGACGCCGACGCCGGCGCCGCACCGAGGGACCGGGACGCGACCGGCAGCACGCCGGCGGCCGGGAGCAGTGCGGCGACGACGGCGGCGACGACCAGGCCGGTTCGGCGGCGTCCCGGCTGGGCATGCCCGTCGGGCATCTCTCGACTCCTCAACCCGTGGTGAGCCGGGCGACGACCGGGCGCGACCAGGACTCGGCCACCCTGCCGTCAACCGCCACCGACGGCTTAGTAGGGCAGGAAGCAGATCCCCGTGTGACCGTACGCCTTGGCGCACTGTGACGTGTTCGCCTGGTTGTCGCTGGACACCCAGAGCCCGGCCGAGGTGACGAGCATGTCGTCGGCGCCGAGCCCGCGGCCGCGGGTCGGGTTCCAGACGACCGATCCGTTGACCGGGCTCAGCCCGGCCATGCCGGGAGCCGCGACGGCGCCGGGACCGGCGCGGTCGCAGCCGAGCGGGTTCGACGCCCAGCGCTCGTGCCCACCGATGTAGACGGTGTTGGCGTCGGCCGCGACCGAGAACAGCGAGTCACACCCGGTGTAGTTGATCCACAGCCAGCTGAGGCTGCCCGTCTGGGTCGCCGAGAAGGCCGCGGCCGCGTCGCACAGACCGGTGCGCGGGTCGCTGATGAGCTTGTTGTACGGCTTGTAGCCGGTGGTGGCGACGTAGATCTTCGCCATGTCCGGGGACCAGGCCGCGTCCTGGAGGTAGAACGGCTCCGTCGTCGCGCAGTCCCCGTTGAACTGGGGTGAGTACCAGGGCGACACGGTAGCGGCGCCCGGGGTGAGGTTGAGCCGGAAGATCTGCTTGCGCGGCTGACCGCCGACCGACGTGAACACCCCCATCATCAGCACCGCGGTGCCGTCGGGCGACGGCGTCATGTTGTAGATCCGGGTCGAGTTCGACTTGACCCCGGGGAAGACGTAGTTGCCCGAGATGACCGGCGTCCCGTAGCCGTCCGTGCGCCCGGTCGCCGGGGAGACGCTCTTCAGGAAACCGGGGAAGTTGCCGCCGACCAGCAGGTGCCCCTGCATGACCTCCATGTGCGCGACCCGGCCGCCGGCCGAGTTGAGGAAAGCCGTGTCGACGGAGCCGGCGCCGGTCGTGCTCACCTTCGCGATGTTCTTCACCACGGTGCCTCGGACACTGCTGAACGTGCCACCCAGATAGGCGTTGCTGCAGTCCGCGCCGGCGAAGGCGACGGTGTCGACCTGGCCGTTGACGTTCGGGTCCCAGGCCGTGATCACGCCGTTGGTCGCGCTGAACGAGAAGGCGTTGTTGCGGGTCAGGATCGTCGTGCCCTTGCGCACCTGGGTGAACCGCCCGACCGCGTACATCGTCGAGCCGCACTGCACGATCTGGCGGACCTGCTCGACGGTGCCGTCCGAGTCGCCGGTGGCCAGCTGCGGCGTCCAGCTGGCGGCTGTCGTCGACACCGGCCCGCCCACCGCCGCCGCAACCTCACTGCCGGCCGTCCCCAGCATGCCCAGGGCGGCGATGGCCAGCCCGGCCGTCAGTCCGGCCGCAAGTCGTCGCATGTCCCGGTTCCCCCTCGTACGCATGTGGTGTGGCGCGCCCCAATGTAGACGGTCGGGCGGCGCTCGTAGCCTAGACGGGAGAACTACTGCCCCATCACGCGGGGTGTAGGCGAAAGTTTGACGACTTTCCGTAGTCGATCATTGTATGACAGTAGCCATCGGCCCAGGTGATCACATCGGCGGCTGCGGAGCCACTACCAGCGGGTCCCGAGCCAGCCGCTGGAAGGCGGCCAGCGCCCCCGGCGCGCCGTCGAGGGTGCTGTCCCCGCCGGGCGCATTCGGGCTCTCGAAGTACAGCAGACCCTTCAGCCTGGGGAAGCGGGGAAGCTGGCTGCGCACGGAGTCGAAGAAAGCGGCCGTGCCGGCGGGATTGGCGGCGCTCCTGAAGACGCCCCATTCAGCGAGCATTATCGGCTTGTCCGGGTGCGAGCGGGTCACCCAGTTGTAGAAGCCCGGCCACGACCCGCTCGGCCGGTTCACCAGGGTGGAGAAGTCACCGGACCGGTAGCCGTCGGTGCCTCCGGTCGCGTACGGGTCCCAGCCGATCCAGTCGACGACGTCGTCACCCGGGTAGAGGGCGGAGAACCACGGCTGGACGGCCCACTTGGTGTAGCCCATGTAGTTCATCACGATCACCGGCCGGATCGCGCCCTGGGCCCGCAGCCGCTGCGCCACGTGCCGGAACATCGCGGCGAAGTCCCCGGCGGTCATTCCCGAGCCCGCGGCCGGGTTGACGTCGTTTTCCGGCTCGTGCCAGATGGTGAGGAAGAACCGGTGCGGGAAGGTCGTACGGATATGCGCGGCCAGCCGGTCGATCCGGGCGTCCGCCCCCCCGTCCGCGATCCGGCGCCAGGTCATGTCGGTCGCCGGCTTCCAGTTCAGGTAGAGCTGCCGGGGCCGGCCCGGTTCCGTCGCCGCGGCCCGCTCGGCCGGGGTCGGGAAGAGCTGGTCGTTGGTGTGGTACGCGTGGAAGACGTCGAAGGGACGCTGCACCTGACCTTCGGTCCGGCGCAGGGCGACATCCCGCGGCGTCGACGTGAACGCGCCGGGAGCGATCCCCAGCCACAGGCCGCAACCGGGAACGAGGATCTCCGACACCGGGCAGGTCGGCCGCTGGAGCCCGGTACCAGGGGGAGCCGGGGCCGGGGCCGAGGTGGACGTCGGCCGGCCGGTGGGCGTGCCCGTCGGGGACAGCGTCGAGATGGGCGGCACCGGCGGCGGTGCCGTGGACGGCGTGCTGGGCGGCACCGTCGGCGCCGGACGACCGGTGAGGCCGGTGCCGGTGACCAGGAGGGCAGGACCGGCGTCGCCGGTCTCCCGCGACCGGAACCGGGCGACGTCGTCGGTCGCCGCAGAGGTGACGGCGAAGGCGTAGACGCCAGGGCCGCTGACGATGGACCTGAGGTCGAAGGTGACGCTGCGGGCCTCGCGCGTCGGGCGCTGGACACCCAGCAGGGGACCCAGGTCAGGGGCGGTCGCGGCCGTGAGGGTGGCCTCCTGCCAGGACGTGTCCAGCACCTGGTTGAGCCGGATATCTCCGGGCAGGTGGTGCAGGTCCCTGGTCAGCACGAGGGATGCGTCGGTCACGTCGGCCCCGGCCAGCGAGCGCGCGTCGAATCGGAGATAGATCACCTTGCGGTCGTTCGGCCGGCTGCCCGCGGCGAGCTTGTCGCTGTCGCCGTGGCCGCGGTCCGGAGCGGCCCAGCTGGCGTAGGTGTCCGCCGCGGCGGCGAGGCGGGCCGTCGACCTCGACGCCGCGCCGCCCGTCGCGAGCCGGGTGGACATGGCGACGACCACGCTCGCGAGCAGGACGAGCGCCGCGGCCGCGACCACCGGGACGGTCAGCCGCCGGCGCCGCCGCCGGGACCGGGACAGCGCCTCCGAGGCCGGGAGGCGGCCACTCCGGGACAGCGGGAACACGTGCCGGCCGTTCGGACCGTTCGGATGGAGCGAGGCCAACAGAACTCCAGGTGTCGAGCGGACGGGCCGCGGTCTCGGCCGGAGCCGTCGTTCGGGGCACTTCGACGCTGAGCCACCCGGCTGTATAGCCACGCGCCGCTGCGATGGCAACTGTGCGTTGCGCTGTTAGGCCGCTACTCCTCGTCAAGCACATCGCCCAGCAGGGCGCAAATCGCTCGGACAGAGTACGCAGACAGAGCGGAAAACGGCATCTCGCCGGCTCAAAAGATCTAATATTTCATGAGCGATTGAGCCTTACTGCTTACACTCCGCGTCCGAACCGGTGCAACGTGTCCAGGATCCGATCGGCCGAGGCCAGCCGCAGGACCACCACCGCGGTCGCCACGGCCCGCCACTCCGCCGGATGCCGCCGGACCGCCCGGGCCGCCCAGCTGAGGGCGTCCCGGCGGCGACCGTCGGCGGCCAGCGCGAACCCCATCTGCCCGTAGACGCGAGCGGCTCCCACCGGGTCGGACTCGATGTCCGGATGGTGGGCGAGCATCCAGGACAGCGAGGCGGCCTTCGTCCGCCACTGCCGGGCGTAGTGCGAGGTCCGTCCCCACCGGACCCGGACCAGCGGCCGGTCGACGACCGCGACCGGCCGCCGCGCGGAGGCCCGCAGCAGCAGGTCCCAGTCCTCGCTCTGCCCGCCCGGGATGCACTCGTCCACCAGGCCGATGCCGTCGATCAGCGCCTCCCGCCGGAACAGGAACGTCGACGAGTGCAGCATCGCCATCCGGGACCGGAGGAGCTGCCCGTGCGTGACGACGTCCGCCCCGACCAGGCGGCGGTTCGACCGGCCGTCGAAGTCGATCTCGACGCCGCAGCAGCACATCTCCACGTCCGGGCTGGCCACCATGGTCGCCACCTGCGCGGCCAGCTTGCCCGGCAGCCAGGTGTCGTCGTCGTCGCAGAACGCCACGAGCGGCCGGCTGGTCGCGCAGATGCCGGAGTTGCGGGCGCCGGCCAGCCCCGGCGAGCGCGTGTTGGCCAGCACCTGGACGCGCCGGCGCGGACCGGTGGACTCGAGCGTGCGGTCCGGCTCGGTGCCGTCGTGGACGACGAGCACGTCCACCTGCCCGGGGTAGTCCTGCGCGACGACGGACTCGGCGGCGAGCCGGAGCAGCTCCGGCCGGTCCCGGGTCGGCACCACGACCGCGACCGGCGGCGCGGCCGTCATGACGACCGCACCAGGGCGGGGTAGCCGTACCGCATCAGCAGCGGCCAGGTCATCGAGGTGACCAGCCGGCGCTGCCCGATCGGCATGGCCGACCGCCACGCGTCGTCCCGGCGGAGCGGCACCCGGCCGACGGTGAAGCGCAACGGGTTCCCGGAGACCGTGTGGGCCAGCGGCAGGTCCGCCGCCTCGGCCGTCAGGTGCGGAAGCGACGCCTGGTCCGGGGGCAGCCCGGCGAAGCGCGCCAGCGCGGCGAAGCGCCCCACCGGATCCGCCAGCAGGTCCTCGTAGCGCAGCCGGAGGACCGGCACGCCCTGCCGCCGCAACAGCTCGATGGCCGTGTTGTGAGCGATCCACCGGGCCGCCGTGGTCCGCGGAGCGTAACGGTCCATGTACGACTCGCCGCGCCAGCAGTCCGGCCGGGCGACCCGCTTGGTCCAGGCGAAGCAGACCGCTCGCGCATCGCGCACGCAGTGCACCACGCACAGGTCGACGTCCGCCCGACCGGCCAGGACGTGCGGCAGGGACGCCTGCTTGCTGGAGTCGATGACGACGGACGCCCCCGACAGCCGGGCGGCCGCCCGGTACACAGCGGCGTACCGGTCGCCGTAGGAGTCCCGGTCCCGGCGCAACGCCGCCGAGGGCAGCAGCAGCCCGGGGACGTGCCGCACCTTGTCCACCCGGGACCGGAGCCGGAGGACCTCGGCGACGTCCACCGATCCCCAGCCGCCGAAGGCGTCGACGCCCACCCGCTGCCAGAACGGGCACTCGGAGAACGGCAGCCCGCAGCCGCACCGCTCGTTCTGCAGCAGGCCACGCTTCCACACGTGGGTGAGCTCGCCGAGCCCGACGGCACCGGGGGCGGCCGCCAGCACCCGCTCGATCAGGGTGGTGCCGCTGCGGCCCATCCCGGCGAGGAACAGGACCCGGACCCGCTCGGTCATGCCCGTTCCTCCTTCGGCCTCGTCCTTCGCACCGATCGCATCCGTCAGCCGGCGCCGGGTTGCGGCGCCCCCCGGCGGTGGCCGCGCCGCACGGCGCCGACCACCTCCGGCAGTGCCAGTGACCGACGTTCGAGGGCGCAGCCGGCGACGTAACCGGCCGCGCCCAACACCGCGCCGACGGCCGCGCCGCGCAGGTCACCCCTGGTCAGAGCGAGCCCCAGCGACGGCAGCCCGGCGAAACATGCCACCGACAACAGGACGGCGGTCACAGTACCCCTGGTGACGGGATGCATTCGCAGGACCAGCCCGATCTGCGCCAGCGGCACGAGGTTGTTCAGCAGGATCGCGGCGGCCCACCCGATCGCGGCGCCGAGGATGCCCAGCCGCGGGATCAGCAGCAGGTCGAGCGAGACGTTGACGGCCAGCGCGGCCAGGCTGTTGTAGAGGTTCCACGAGGACCGGCCGCCCATGGTGAGGAGCATGTCCACCATCCCGCAGGCGGTCCCCACCAGCGTCGCGGCGCCGAGCACCAGCACCACCGGCCGCCCGGCGAGGTACTCCGGCCCGAAGAGGTTCAGCATGGGATCGGCAAAGATCATCGCCAGCAGGTAGAGCGGCCAGTTGACCAGGATGAGCCAGCCGGTCGCGGCCCGGTAGAGCGACTGGGCGCGGGCGGTCTCCCCGCTCGCGAGGGCCGCCCGCAGCCGAGGCTGCGCGGCGGTCGACACCGCTGCGTTGCCGAGCTGGCCGACGACCAGGAACCGGGAGGCGGCGGTGTAGACCGCCGCCTGCGTGGGGCCCAGCAGGACCGCGACCAGGACGATGTCGAGCCGCTGCAGGGCGATCTGGACCACGCTCGCGACCGCCCGCGGCCAGGTGAAGGCCCAGAACCGGTGGCGGTCCGCGGCACTGCCACCGCCGAGCGAGGGCGGGGTGAGCGACCGGAAGCGTCGCCAGGCGAGCAGTGCCGAGGCCGCGTACGGCAGGCACCACGCCAGCGCGATGGCGGGCGCCGAGCCGACGGTGACCGCCGCGAGGAGCACGAGCAGGAACTGGACGGCGCTGCGGCCGAAGTACTCGTTGACGATGGTGGGCCGCATGGTGCCCAGTCCCCGGGTCGCGGCCAGCACGACGTCCGACACCACGGCGACCGGCAGCAGCAGGGCCAGCAGCCGCAGCACCGCGGCGCTGTCGGGGGCGTCCAGGCCGAGCAGCTCGACCACCGCCGGTGCGGCCGCGGCCAGCACCGCCGCGAGGATCGTGGACGTCACCAGGGCGGGTACCAGCGCAAGTCGCAGCGTCGCCCGCTCGGTCGCCGGCCGGCCCTCGGCCCGGTTCCCGGACAGCACGTAGACCAGGCCGGTCGGCGTGCCGAGCCGGGACACCGTGGCTGCGATCAGGAACAGCGACGTCCCGGCGAACAGGACACCCGCGGAGTGCCCGGGCAGCGTCCTGGTGATCACCAGGATGACGCCGATGCCGCTGGCGGCCGCCGCCACGGCTCCGGCCACGTTGCCCAGACCGCCGCGGGCAAGGCCGCGCAGCTCGCGGTCGAGCGCCGCTGCCGGCCCCCGGCCGGGCTCGCCGCCGGTCGTGGTGCTCACCGCCGCCAGCTGGGCCGGCGGCCCCACCAGCCGGCGAGCTCCTCGTCCCAGCGGAGGAAGTGGTCCTCCAACCGCCGCCGCAACGACTCCGGCATCGGGGACCTCGACCGGGCGTTGTGCCGCTCGAAGCGCGCGCCGCCGAAGTCCGGCAGGCCCAGGAACCCCAGCACGCGCGGGTAGACCCGGTCCGGGGCGGCGAAGAACTCCGCGCTGTCCACGACATGCAGACGGTCCCGGCCGACCAGCCGCTCCAGGGCGCGCAGGTAGGTCACGTAGTGCCCGCGCGTCAGGTACGCCTGGTGCTGGTGGGAGTGGCTGCGGTAGTGCGGGTCGGACCGGAGCCGCGACTCCTCCCCCGCCAGCCGCGACTCCTCGAGGTCGAGGGCCCGCTCGAACGGCTCGGTCTCGAAGCCGCGGGCGAACTCATGCGCGTGCGCGGAGTAGGCCCGTTCCACCGGGTCGCGCAGCAGCACGACGAGCCGGACGCCGGGCAGGTCGCGTGCGATCCGCTCGCCCGCGAGCGGGTGGCAGAGATAGTACGGGCTGGACTCGAACGTCTGCGGGCGCTCCCCCGTCGCCCGCTGCACCGCCGCCGCCCGCCGCCCGGTCGGGAAGTGGCCCCGGTACCACGCCATTCCCCGGTGGTAGCCGATGTCGAAGTAGTGCACCCCCTTGTGGAACGGGGCCTTGAGCACGGCCGGGTGCTGGCTCAGCGCACGGTACATCGAGGTGGTCCCGGACCGCTGGGCGCCGGCGATGAGGAACGTCGGCAGCATCCTGGACTCGCTGGTCAGCCGCCCGAGGGCGACCGCCCCGTACTGCACCGCGCGGGTCGCGGTGGTCCGCGTCGACGAGCTCATGCCGTCACCTCCCCGGATCGACCGCCGGTGGACCGGGAGAGCCGGTCGTCGAGGACGGCCGGCAGCCGGGTCCACAGGTCCCCCAGCCTGGCGCCGGTCTCGTCCTGGCCGTCCGCGGCGTACCGGGTCGCGATGTCGAGGAGGTAGAGCAGCGCGACCGCCTGCGCGCGCTCGGCGTCGAACGCCCAGGGCCGCAGGATGTCGGCGGCCGCCGCCAAGGTCGCGTCGACGGCCGCGCCGGGCTGCAGCCGGCCGGCCGCCGCCAGCCCCTGGAACCGGTGGTGGACCGCGTCGAAGCCGACCGGCACGGGCCGGGTGAAGCGCTCCCAGTCCCACACCAGCAGGCGGTCGGGCCGGAAGGCCATGTTCCAGCCAGACCAGTCGCCGTGCCAGGCCCCGAACGGCAGCCGGAGACCGGACCAGCGCCCGGCCACCCGGGCGCAGGCGGTCCGGAGCACGTCCGCCGCCTCCGGCCGACCGGCCAGGCCATCCACCCGGCCGGCCAGCCCAGTCCAGTAGCCGCTGCCGGCCAGCTCCTCGGTCCGGATCCCGCCGACCGACGCGATCTCCCGCATCGCGCGGGCGAGCCGGCCGGGGTCGTACGGCGCCGGTCGCCGCCAGGTCGGCAGCACGGACTGCACCAGGATCTCCTGCTCGCCCCAGGCACCGGCGTGCAGCACCTCGGGGACCTGCACGTCGCGCAGGCCGGCCGCCCGCAGCGAGTCGAGGGCGAGGCGCTCGTTGCGGACCAGGCGCCGGGTCAGCTCGTCGACGCCGATCTTGACGAACGCGACCGGCTCGCCGGTGCGGCCGGCCACCTGCAGCACCGGCTTGCGGTTGGCCCGGGCCGGACCGCCCAGCTGGATGCCGAGCACCAGGTCGTCGCCGAGCACCCGGCGCAGATGGTCCTCGATCGCCTCGGGGGCCTCGGGGGTCCCGGCCGGCTCCTCCCGCGAGCAAGGCCGGACCCGGACGCGGTGCGGCAGCAGGACCGGGACCGCGCCGGTCCGCAGGCCGGCCGCCAGCGCCCGCACCGCGAACCGACCCGCGACCGTCTCCCGCCGCCGGAAGTGGCGCACCGCCGCCGCGGCGGCGGTCCGGTTGCCCGCCGGGACCAGCAGCCTCGGGTGGCGGGCGTCGGGGATGACCAGGTACTCGACCCGGGCCGGGCGCCCGTGCGGCCGGCGCGGCTCGACGGCCGCGGCCTCCCCCGGCCAGAGCACCCGGGTCAGGGTCCGCAGGTACCCGGACCGGGCGGAGCCGGAGGGGAGCGGGGCCGCCCGGCCGCGCAGCAGCTTGACCACCGTCGGCTCAGTCCCTTGTCGGCAGCTTGCGCGGATTGAAGTACGGCTGCGCCATCAGCCGGCCGAACGCCTGGACGTCCTCGGCGGAGTTCCGCAGGGACCAGTACCGCTTCTTGCCGTCCCGGTCGATGTTCGAGTCGAAGTAGAGCAGCGCCTTGACCTGCGGGTGCGCCCGCACCGTCGCGGCGACGTCGGCGAGCCAGGCGGCCCGCCTGCCGGGCACGTCGGTCTGGGTGCCGAACTCACCGATGATCACCGGCTTGTCGTGGCCGCGGGCCCAGTCCAGAAAGGGCCGCAACTCGTCCGCGAGGGGCTCGGCGGGGGTCAGCGCGTAGGCGTCGACGCAGATCCAGTCCACCTCGCTGTCACCCGGGTAGTACGCGCCGGCGCGGCCGGCCGCGAACCCTTCCGCGGTGGGACACCAGACCCAGTCGACGCGGTCCGCACCCTCGTCGTGGAACAGCGACCGGATCCGCTTCCACGCCGCGATGTAGTCCTCCGGGTCGTGCACCACCGCCCTGAGGTTGGGCCGGTCCATCTCCCAGCGCCACTCCAGGAGGACCGGCCCCCCGAGCTCCTTGAGGGCGCGGGCGCGCATCCGGATGACTCCGTCGACCTTCCCCGCCGCGATGTCCCGCGTGTCGGTCCCCGCCCAGGACAGCAGGAGCGTGCTCCCGCGCCGGGTCACGTACCGGTCGAACTGGTTCGGGAAGTAGTCCTCCCAGGTGTGGTAGTTGTGGACGATGTCAAGCTTGCGGCCGACCTCGCCCTCGAAGCTCTCCACCGCCTCGATGTGGCCCTGCTCGCTGTACTTCGTGGGCTTCACCCACGCTCCGACGTAGGCGCCGGTCGGCGGCTGGGCCACCGAGGTGCTGGAGCCCACCGAGGGCGCGGGCGGCACCGGGGGCGTGTGCCAGCGCAGCGGCGACGAGTCGAGCAGCAGCAGCGGCACCAGCAGCGCCGCGGCGAGCACGACGACGCCCGCGCCGATGGCAACCCTGACCCTCCCGGACGGCATGCGGCCTACCCTTCCATGCGGGCCGGCCCGATTCAGCCGCACCCCCTCATCCGACCCCGCCAGTTCCGGCCGGGGGACGAGAAGTATGGTCGCGGTCGCAGTCACCGGACACCACGGAGGCCGGAAGCGAAGCATGGACGGTCACCGCATGGTGTTCGTGGGCGGCCTGCATCGTAGCGGCACCACCCCGCTGGCCCGCTGCCTCGCCGCCCACCCCCTGGTCAGCGGCTTCTCCGGGACCGGGGTGCGGGAGGACGAGGGCCAGCACCTGCAGGGGGTGTACCCGCCGGTGCGGACGTTCGGCGGCGCCGGGCGGTTCGCCTTCGCCCCCGCGGCGCACCTCACCGAGCGGTCCCCGCTCGCCACCGGGGAAGCCGGCGCCCGGCTCTACGACCAGTGGCGTCAGCACTGGGACCTCAGCCGGCCGGTCCTCGTCGAGAAGAGCCCGCCGAACCTGATCATGACGCGGTTCCTGCAGTCGCTGTTCCCGGACGCGCGCTTCGTCATCGTCGTGCGGCACCCGGTCGTGGTCACCCTGTCGACCCGGAAATGGGCCCGGCGGGTGCCGTTGGGTCGGCTGATGGAGCACTGGTTCCACGCCCACGACCTCTTCGCGACGGACGCGCCGCAGCTGCGCCACGTGCAGGTGGTGAAGTACGAGGACCTGGTCCGGCAGCCGGAGCGGACCCTCGCCGCGGTGGGCCGGTTCCTGGAGCTGGCCGAGCCGCCACCGGCCGACACCCTGCAGCGGCACCGGAGCAGCCGGTACGAGCAGCAGTGGCTGTCCTGGGCGTCCTCCCGGCAGCCGTGGCTGTCCCGGCGGTACCGCCGGCTGTGCCGCCGGTACGAGGACCGCGCCGGCCGCTACGGCTACAGCATGCGGGACCTGGCGGTCACCCGGCCCTTCCCGGTGCGCTGACCGCCTCGGCGGCCCGGGCCTGGTCGTTCCGCCAGAGCAGCCCGACCGAGACCATCAGCACGAACAGCGGCGACGCCAGGACGTTGTAGAAGAGCGCGAACAGCAGCATGACCACGACGACGAGGGACCCGGCGATCCCGATCACCGTCCGGTCGTGCCGGTACCGCCAGAGCACCACCAGGAAGAAGCCGAAGTACAGCGCCGCCCCCACGAAACCGGTGGAGACGAGCAGCTGCCAGAGCTGGCCGGTGCTGCCGATGGCGAAGTTGCCGCACCGGGCACAGGACGAGGTGCGCCCGACCGTGATCGACTGCGGGCTGCCGAGTGCGTTGCGGGTGCCGCCGTAGCCCAGCACCGGCGACGCCAGGGCGAGCTGGACCGACTGCTCGTTCAGGCTCGCCCGGATGGAGTTGCTCTGCGGGTTCTCCAGCCGGCCCTGGACCAGCTGGCCCAGCGGCGACTGCAGCACCACCGCGGCGCACAGGGCGAGGGCGGCGGCCGTGCCGACCAGCACGAAGGGCCGCCCGCGGATCGCCACCCGGAGGGCGACGTAGCCGGCGGCGAAGCCGATCCCGATCCAGACCCCGCGGTTGAGGGAGTACACGAGCGGCACGGCGGCGACGCAGAGCACCAGGACCATCGCCAGCCGCCGCACCGGGCGCCCGGAGGCCCACCAGCCGGCGACGAACCACACGCCGAGGATGACCATGTTGTTGCCCCACGAGTTCGTGTAGTCGAACGGGGCCTTGGGCCGGGGCGAGGAGTATCCGAGCAGGTCCTGCACCTGCGCCGCCTGCGGGTGCACCAGGCTCTGGACGTAGATGTTGGACCGGATCCCGGCCGGCAGCAGCAGCTCGATGGGGCCGGTGAACTCGAACGCCGGCCAGAACGTGCCGAGCAGCCCGCCGAGCGTGGCCACCAGGAAGAACCAGCCCAGCATCCCGATCAGGCGGCGCCGGGGGAGCTCGTGCTCCTTGAGGTTGCCGACGTAGAGCAGCACCACGGTCATCGAGAGGTACTCGATCAGCCGCACGGCATAGGCGATGAGCCGGGTCGACGCGGCCGCCGGCAGCGTCCTCGGCGGGTTCACGCCGAGCAGCACCGCGCCGGCGAGCACCCACAGCAGGAACAGCGCCCAGAGCACGAAGCCGGGCGGCAGCCGGAGCGGGCGCCGCCGGAACAGCTGGACCGCCATCGGGACGGCGAGCAGCGGGAAGATCAGCTCCATCAGGCCGAGCGCCCACCACAGCGGGAACAGCACGATCAGCGCGGACAGCGGCCAGCCGGGGCGGAGCAGGCCGCGGCGCCGGCCGGCCGGCGCCGCGGACGGCACCGGTGCGGCCGGCGGCCGGGCGAGGGAGGGCGGCCGGGGCGGCGTGTCGATCGTCACCGCCGGGTCACCGTGCTCCCCGGCGGCACCAGCACCACCCAGGTCGGACCGGGAGCCAGCCGCAGCGGCACGGCCCCGGCGTCCAGGTAGTTGGTGACCTGCTTGGGGCCGGGCCGCAGCCACTGCCCGCCGGCGGCGCTCGGTCCGGACAGGACCGTGGAGCGGCCCGCGCCGAGGGCCCGCGCGCTCGGTACGTACACGCCCTTCCCGTGCCGCAGCTCGACCTGCTTGTACGGGACCTCCTGCAGGATCAGGTTGGTGACCCGGACGTCCATGCCATCACGCTGCCAGACCCGGGCGGCGGTGACGTAGGTCCACCGCTGCGTGGAGGCGCCGGGCATGCTGAGGACCACCTCGTGCGCCGGCACGGCGCCCGTCGTCGCGAAGGACTGGCCCGAGGTGGCGAAGGTCAGCAGCGGCGGAGGTGGTGCCGGCGGGCTGCCGGTCAGCGCGTAGAGCGTCGGGGTCGCCGCGAAGAGGCCGGAGGCCGAGCTCTGGTACGACGACGGGTGGGTCAGGTAGCCCAGGTCCGTCACGCCGGAGCGCTGCAGCTGCTGGACGAAGCCGGACGGTCCCCCCGAGTAGGCCACGGCGGGCCGGACGACGGGGAGCAGCTGCGCGTCGACCGGCCGGGTCTGCGTGATCGGACCGACCAGCGAGGCGTCCCGGGACTGGTAGAGCGCGAGGTAGCGGACCGGGGTGGTGACCTCCTCGATGACCACGTCGGCCCGGTCGAGCCCGGTCGGAGCCGGGTCCGATCCGACCAGCACGGCGAGCACCGGCCGGTGCGCCACCGCTTCGGCGACCAGCATGCCGGTGAGCGGAGCCGGCGTCCCGGACGGTGCGGCCGGCGTGGGGGTGGCCGTCGCGGACGCGGTCGTCGGCGGCGCGGAAGCGAGGGACGGGGCCGGCGCCGGGGACCGCTGCGGGGCACAGCCGGCCGCGAGGACCAGGGCACCGGCGGCCGCCGCCACCGTTCCCTTCCTGGCCGAGCCCGAGGGCGTTCGGGTCACCACTGACGCCGTACGTCGGCCAGCTCCTCGGTCGGCACCTCGATGCCGTTGAGTGCGAGCTCGGCCATGGGTTCCCGCTCCAGGCCGCCCTCCTTCGCCGCGCTCCGCCTGGCCTGCCGGCGCACCCGGCGGGCGAAGGTCACGATCACCGCGCCGATCACCTCCGCCTGGACACCGCTGAACTCGGCCACCGCGTCGGTGACATCGCGGCGCAGGGTGTGCCGTGCCTCGACCGCCAGGATCACCACGTCGGCGAGCCCACCGAGCGCCTGGGCGTCCGCGCTGGTGGTGGTCGGCGGAGCCTCCACCACGATGAACGCCGACCGTTCCTGCTGCAGCGTCTGGAGGACGTCGACCAGCTCGTCGAACTGCACCCGGTCCTGGGCGGCGGCGACGGCCAGGCCCGGACCGACGACCTGCAGGCGGGACAGGCCGGGGACCGGCCGGCGGACGTCGGCGAGGTCCCTGGTGCGGAGGAGGACCTCCGCCAGCCCGACCTCCTCCGGCAGGCCCACCAGTGGCATGAAGGACCGGGACTCCAGGTCGGCGCAGACCAGCACCGTGCTGGAGCCGGACCGGGCGAGCGCGCTGGCCAGGTTGGTGGCGACCACGCTGCCCGTCGCGCGCCGGTCCACCCCGGCGACGAGCACGATCTGCCCGGCGCCCGCGTACCGGGCGACCAGCAGGTTGCGCAGCCGGCGGAAGGCCTGGCCGGTCGGGCTCGCCGGCGCGTTGAACCCCGCGGCGAGCGCGGACAGGCTCTTGATCGGGACCGAGCTGAGCACCGGCAGCCCGGCCGCACGACGCAGGTCGGCCGCGCCGTGCACCCGCCGGTCGACCCGCTGCAGCAGGGCGGCCAGCGCCAGGCCGAGCAGCAGCCCGCCCAGCAGGCCGCTGGGCACGTAGATCAGCGGGTTGGGGCTGGTGGGCGCCAACGGCAGCTTGGCGTTGGCGATGATCTGGCCCGGGGTGATGGCGTTCGCCAGCAGCGGGCTCAGCCGGCCGTTGAGCAGGGAGATCTGGTTGACCAGGACGTTCTGCTGGGCGATCGCGTACGCGTGGTCCGGGGACGACTCCGGCAGGGCGGCGATCTTGCCGGTGACCTCCTGCAGGCTCTTCTGCAGCGCCGCGATCTGGCTCTGCAGGCCCTTCACCTGCTCGGCCACCTTCGCCGCTGCCGAGGCCTTGCGGGCACCGAGGTAGGCGTCCGCGAATGCCTGCGCCCCGCGCTGCGCGTCCTCTGGGGTCGGCGCGCTGAACGAGATGTCGAGGACCGAGGTGTTGGGCGGCACCGACGCCATGACGCGGTCGGCCAGGTCGCGGGGATCCTCCGCGGACCTGAGCAGCTTCTGGGCCCCGGTGGAGACGGCGGTCGACGTCAGCAACTGGGCTTCGGTGTCGAGGTTGATCTCGCCGCTGGTGCGCCCGCCGGCCACGTCCTCGGCGCCGACCCCGGTGGACGTCACCAGCACCGAAGCGGTCGACTGGTAGGTCTTCGAGCTCAGCGCGATGATCTCCAGGGCGAGCAGGACGCCGATGATGACGCCCGCCAGCACCACCCACCAGCGCCGGCGCAGCATCGCTCCGAAGTCCGCGACCTGCGCCTGGTCCGGGCTTGGGCCTGCGTCCATGGTCAGTCGTCCCTTCCCCCCGTCGCGCCCTCCGGCGCCCCCGCCGAGGTGCTCGGGGCGCCCGGCTCCGACGGCATCAGGCAGAGAATACGGGCTGCTCCGGCCTCCCGGGTGCCGGTCCGCCGAGTCAGCCACTGAGGTCAGCCACTGAGGTTCAGCCACTGAGGTTCAGCCACTGAGGTCAGCCACTGAGGACGGTACCGGCCCCGACCGTCGCGGTCGTCGTTTCGTCGACCAGGATGAAGCCGCCGGTCGTCCGGTTGCGCCGGTACTCGTCCAGGAAGAGCGGCTGGGTGGTGCGCAGGTGCACCCGGCCGATCGCGTTGAGCCCGAGCTCGGTGGCCTGCTCGTCCCGGTGCAGCGTGTTGATGTCCAGCCGGTAGCGCAGCGCCCGCACCAGCGCCCGGGCGGACCGGGTGGTGTGCTTGATCGCCAGCTTGGCACCGGGCCGCAGCGGCTTGTCGGTCATCCAGCAGACCATCGCCTCGAGCTCCTGGCTGACCGCCGGGGCGTTGTGCGGCCGGCAGATCATGTCACCGCGGGAGACGTCCAGGTCGTCCTCCAGCCGCAAGGTCACCGACATCGGTGCGAACGCCTCCGCGACCGTCCCGTCGGCGGTGTCGATGGCCGCGATCCGGGTGGTGAGCCCGCTCGGCAGCACCATCACGTCGTCGCCGGCCTTGAGCACGCCGCCGGCCACCTGGCCGGCGTAGCCGCGATAGTCGTGCCACGCGTCGGACTGCGGGCGGATCACGTACTGCACCGGGAAGCGCGCGTCGATCAGGTTGCGGTCGCTGGCGACGTGCACGTTCTCCAGGTGGTGCAGCAGGCTGGTGCCCTGGTACCAGGGCATGTTCTCGGACCGGGTCACGACGTTGTCGCCCCGCAGGGCCGACACCGGGACGACGACGAGGTCGGGGATGCG
>JBJMII010000038.1:0-15119 GCA_045806925.1 Mycobacteriales bacterium | reverse complement strand
CGGTCGTCCTGCCGGACGGAGACGTCGCGCGATTGCGCGCCGGCGATCAGGGGCCCGACCTCCTCGCGGCCTTCGTCGGCTCCGAGGGAACGCTCGGCATCGCCACCTCGGTCACGCTCAAGCTCACCCGGCTGCCGCAATCGGTCCGTACGCTGCTGGCGGCTTTTGCCTCGACCGACCAGGCCGGCGCGGCGACCAGCGCGATCATCGCCGCCGGCGTCGTCCCGGCGGCCGTCGAGATGATGGACGCGCTGGCGATCGAGGCGGCCGAGGCGGCCGTCCACTGCGGCTACCCGGCCGGTGCCGGCGCGGTGCTGGTGGTCGAGCTGGACGGGCCAGCCGCCGAGGTGGAGGCGCAGTTCGCCGACGTCGAGCGGTTCTGCCGGGACCATGCCGCGTTCGAGATCCGGATCGCCGCGGACGACGCCGAGCGGGCGCTGTTCTGGAAGGGCCGCAAGTCCGCCTTCGCCGCGGTCGGCCGGATCAGCCCGGACTACATCGTCCAGGACGGCGTGATCCCGCGGACCGCCCTGCCGGAGGTGCTGCGGGCGATCGCGGATGTGTCCGAGCGGCGCGGGGTCCGGGTGGCGAACGTCTTCCACGCCGGCGACGGCAACCTGCACCCGCTGGTGCTCTTCGACGACGCGGTGCCCGGCGAGGGCGACCGGGCCGAGGAGGTGTCCGGCGAGATCCTCGACCTCTGCATCAGCCACGGCGGGTCGATCACCGGCGAGCACGGGGTCGGCTCGGACAAGGCCAAGCACATGCCGCGGATGTTCAGCGACGCGGACCTGGACACCATGCAGCTGGTCCGGTGCGCCTTCGACCCGGCCGGGCTGTCCAACCCGGGCAAGATCTTCCCCACCCCACGGCTGTGCGGCGAGGTCCCCGGCCGGCACCGCGGCGCCCACCCGCTGGTGGACGCCGGCCTGGCGGAGCAGTTCTGATGCGCCCCGCCCCGCTGGACGCGCTGGCCGGCGCCACCGGCGGGCACGCCGGCGAGGCGGGGCCGGCGGACGCCGTGGACGGGGTGCCCGCCCGCTGGGTCGCCAGCCCCGGCTCGACCGACGAGGCGGCCGCCGTGCTCCGGGTTGCCGACGAGCGGGACCTCGCGGTCGTCGCCCGCGGCGCCGGTACCAAGCTGGGCTGGGGCGCTCCCCCGCGCCAGCTGGACCTGGTCCTCGACACCCGCCGGCTGGACCGGGTGGTCGAGCACGCCGCGGGTGACCTGGTCGTCGTCGTGCAGGCCGGCGTCCCGCTCGCGGCCCTGGCGGACCGGCTGGCCGGTGCCGGGCAGCGGCTCGCCGTCGACGAGGTGGTCCCCGGCAGCACCGTCGGCGGTGCGCTGGCCACCGGGCTGACCGGCCCGCGCCGGCTGCTGGCCGGCGGCGTCCGCGACCTGGTCCTCGGCGCCACCCTGGTCCGCGCGGACGGCGTGGTGGCGCGCTCCGGCGGCAAGGTGGTCAAGAACGTCGCCGGCTACGACGTGGCCAAGCTGGTCTGCGGCGCGTACGGAACGCTCGGCCTGGTCACCGAGGCCGCCTTCCGGCTGCACCCGGTCGCGCCCGCCGCCGCGTTCGTCTCCGTCCGGGTGCCCGACGCCGACGCCGCGTACGCGGCCGTGCAGCGGGTGCTGCACGCCCAGTTCGTGCCGACCGCGGTGGAGCTGGACCGGTCCGAGCCCGGCGGCCCGGTGGAGATCGCGGTGCTGGTCGAGGGCACCGACGCCGGCGTCGCGGCGCGCACCCGGCAGGCACTCGACGCCCTCGGGCCGGGCGCGGACGAGTGCGGGCAGCCGGCCTGGTGGGGCCGGCTGCCGGCCGGCGACGTGCTGGTCAAGGCGACCAGCGAGCTGGCCGGGGTCGGCCGGCTGCTGGACGGCGTGGAGAAGTCCGGCCCGGCCAGCGTGCGCGGCTCGGCCGGTGTCGGCGTCTTCCACCTGGCGACCAGCGCCGACGAGGCGCCCGCCCTGGTGGAGACGCTGCGCGGGGCGGCGCCGGGCTGGCTCGGCAGCGTCGTCGTGCTGGCCGCGCCGCCGGCGGTCCGGGCCGCCGTGGACAGCTGGGGGCCGGTGTCCGGGCTGGCGCTGATGCGCCGGGTCAAGGAACAGTTCGACCCGCGGGCCCGGCTGGCGCCCGGGCGCTTCGTGGGAGGCATCTGATGAGCGAGCCCGAGAGCCCGCACGGCGGGCGGACACCGAGCGAGCGGGCACCGAGGGAGCGGGCACCGAGCGAGCGGGCGAGCGAGCGGGCACTGAGCGAGGAGCCGGTCGGCGCGACCCGCGGTGCCCGCGGCGGGAGCGCCGGGACCGGACCGGTGTCGCTCGGCGTCCCGGCGTTCGACGAGCACCGGCCGCCGGCCCCGGAGCTGGTCGCGGACTGCGTGCACTGCGGCTTCTGCCTGCCGAGCTGCCCGACGTACGCGCTGTGGGGCGAGGAGATGGACTCCCCGCGCGGCCGGATCTACCTGATGAACCAGGGCCTGTCCGGCGAGCCGATGACCGACTCCATGGTGCTGCACTTCGACCGCTGCCTGGGCTGCATGGCGTGCGTGCCGGCCTGCCCGTCCGGGGTGCAGTACGACCGGCTCATCGAGGCCACCCGCGCCCAGGTGGAGCGCCGGCACCAGCGCTCCCGCAAGGACCGGCTGCTGCGCGCGGCGGTCTTCGCGGTCTTCCCGTACCCCCGCCGGCTCGCCGTGCTGCGGGCGCCGCTGCGGGCCTACCAGCGGACCGGCCTGCAGGCGCTGGTCCGGCGCAGCGGCCTGCTGGCCCGGCTGGCGCCGACGCTGGCCGCGATGGAGGACATCGCGCCGCAGGTGGGACGGGTGCGCCGGCTGCCGGAGCGGGTCCCCGCCCGGGGCACCCGGCGCGCCGTCGTCGGCATGCTGACCGGCTGCGTGCAGGGCGCCTTCTTCCCGGAGGTGAACGCGGCCACCGCCCGGGTGCTCGCCCTGGAGGGCTGCGACGTCGTCATCCCGCGCGGGCAGGGCTGCTGCGGCGCGCTGAGCGTGCACAACGGACGGGAGCCGGAGGCGCAGGCCTTCGCCCGCGGGCTGGTCGACGCGTTCGCCGGCGCCGGGGTCGAGCGGGTGGTCGTCAACGCGGCCGGCTGCGGGTCGTCCATGAAGGAGTACGCCGAGCTGCTCGCCGACGACCCGGCGTACGCGGCCCGCGCGGCCGGCTTCGCCGCCAAGGTCCGCGACGTCGCCGAGGTGCTCACCGAGCTCGGCCCGGTGGCGACCCGGCACCCGCTGCCGGTCACCGCGGCGTACCACGACGCCTGCCACCTGGCGAACGCGCAGGGCATCCGCACCCAGCCCCGGGAGCTGCTGCGCGCGATCCCCGGGCTGCAGCTGCGGGAGATCGCCGAGCCGGAGCTGTGCTGCGGCTCGGCCGGCGTCTACAACGTGCTCAACCCGCAGCCGGCCGCCGAGCTCGGCGACCGGAAGGCCGGCAACGTGCTCGCCACCGGGGCGGAGCTGCTGGTCACGGCCAACCCGGGCTGCCTGATGCAGGTGGCGGCCGCGCTGCGGCGGCGGGGTGGCCGGATCGGCCTCGCCCACACGGTCGAGGTGCTCGACGCGTCACTGCGCGGCCTGCCGGTCGCGCGACTCACGGGGTCCGCGGGGATGTAGGGCATTCCTTCACCAGATCGCGAGGTGCTCATGTACCGACAGGTGCTCGACCCGGTGGCCGACTCGCTGGCCTGGAGCTCGCTGTTCGCCGCGCTGCCGCTGCTCACGCTCTTCGTGCTGCTCGGCGTGCTGCGGATGCGGGCCTGGCTGGCCGCGCTGATCTCGCTGCTGGTGGCGATCCTGGTCGCCGTGATCGTCTACTCGATGCCGGTGGGCCAGTCCCTGCTGGCCGCCAGCGAGGGCGCGGTCTTCGGCTTCTTCCCGATCCTGTGGATCGTGCTCAACGCGATCTGGGTCTACAACATGACCGTCGAGACCGGGCACTTCGACGTGCTGCGCCGGTCCTTCGCCTCGGTCAGCGACGACCAGCGGATCCAGGCGGTGATCATCGCCTTCTGCTTCGGCGCGCTGCTGGAGGCGCTGGCCGGGTTCGGCACCCCGGTCGCGATCACCTCGGTGATGCTCATCGCGCTCGGCTTCCGGCCGATGAAGGCGGCCGCGGTGTCGCTGGTCGCGAACACCGCGCCGGTCGCCTTCGGCGCGCTGGCCACCCCGATCGTCACGCTGGCCACGGTGACCGGGCTGCCCCAGGACGACCTCGGCGCGATGGTCGGCCGGCAGACCCCGCTGCTCGCGCTCTTCGTGCCGCTCGCGCTGGTCTTCATCGTCGACCGCAGGCGCGGCCTGCGCGAGGTCTGGCCGGCCGCCGTGGTCTGCGGTGTCACCTTCGCGGTGGCCCAGTTCGTCACGTCGAACTACATCTCCGTGCCGCTCACCGACATCGTCGCGGCGCTGGTCGCGGCCGGCGCGGTGGTGCTCTTCCTGCGCGCCTGGCAGCCGGCCGGCGGCTACGTCGAGGACGAGGCGGACGAGCGGGTGGTGGCCGGGCGGCGGGACACCATGGCGGCGCGGGAGGACCAGGCGACCCGGCCGGTCAGCGGCTCCGGCACCGGGCTGGCCGCGGACGACCAGCCGGCCGGGACGGTGGGGGCGGCCGGGACCGGCCGGCACCGGACCGACGGCGGGGTCGGCGGCGCGGGCGGGGTCGGCGCGGGCGGGGTCGGCGGGCCGGCGGTGCAGGACCGGCCCGCCGAGGTCGCCCGCGCGTACGCGCCGTACCTGATCATCATCGCGGTCTTCGTGATCGCCCAGCTGCCCGGAATCAAGGGGGCCATCGCGGACACCACCCAGGTCTTCCACTGGCCGGGGCTGGACCTGCAGAACGCGGCGGGCAAGCCGCAGTCGCTGCAGAACTTCAGCTTCAACTGGCTGGCCGCGGGCGGCACCCTGCTGCTCATCGCCGGCCTCATCAGCATCCCGGTGCTGGGGATCTCCCCGGCGAAGGCGGCCGCCGCGTACGTGAAGACCTACCGGCAGCTGTTCACCGCGATCGTCACCGTGATGGCCGTGCTGGCGCTCGCGTACGTGATGAACGCGTCCGGGCAGACCGCGACGCTGGGCAACTGGATGGCGGGGGCCGGCGGCTTCTTCGCGGTGCTGTCCCCGGTGCTCGGCTGGCTGGGCGTCGCGGTGACCGGCTCGGACACCTCGTCCAACTCGCTGTTCGGCGCGCTGCAGGTGACCGCGGCCAACAAGGCCGGGCTGGACCCGCTGCTGATGGCCGCGTCGAACAGCTCCGGCGGGGTGCTCGGCAAGATGGTCTCCCCGCAGAACCTGGCCATCGCGGCGGCGGCGGTGGGGCTGGCCGGGCGGGAGGGCGACGTCTTCCGCCGCGTGCTCGGCTGGAGCCTGGTGCTGCTCGCGATCATGATCCTGATCGTGGTGCTGCAGTCGAGCGCGGTGCTGTCCTGGATGGTGGTGTGACCCCGGTCCCGGGGGCCGGCTGCCGGCCCCCGGGCACGGCCCGGGCGGCCCCGGGGAGCCCCGGGGGCCCCGGGAGTCAGCGCTCGCGGAAGCCGCCCAGGAAGCGGCGGAACACCCCGCCCTGCCGGGGCAGCGGCCTGGCCGGCGGGGGTGCCTCGGCGCGCTGCCGGGCGACCGGCTGGTCGTAGTCGGTCCGCAGGATCACGTCGACGGTCTGCGCGACGTCGAAGTCGGCGGAGCCCTCGATCTGCGGCACGAAGCCGACCAGCATGCCGTCGCGCATCACCTGCGCCTCCAGCGCGGCGGTGCCGTCGGAGTCCCACACCGCCTGCCGGCCGTCCGGCAGCATGACCCGCACCCCGAACTGGTAGACCCCGGCCTTCTCCAGGTGGGCGTCCACGCCGCGCTCGCGCAGCCCGTCGACGACCTTGCGCGCCTCGTTCTCCTCCACCCACCGACGATAACCGCGCCACCCGGGCCGCCGCGGCGGCTCAGGAGTGCGCGGCGTCCCCGCCGGCCGGCGGCACCGGCGGCCCGGGCGGTGCTGCGTCCACCCCGGCTTCCCGGCGCTGCTCGGCCGGGATCGGGGTCGGCGCGCCGGTCAGCGGGTCGGCGCCGGACGCCGTCTTCGGGAACGCGATCACCTCCCGGATCGACTCCGCGCCGACCAGCAGCGCGCACAGCCGGTCCCAGCCGAGCGCGATCCCGCCGTGTGGCGGCGGGCCGTACTGGAACGCCTCCAGCAGGAAGCCGAACTTCGCCTCCGCTTCCGCCTTGGACAGCCCGATCAGCTCGAAGACCTTCTGCTGCACCGCGGAGCGGTGGATACGGATCGACCCGCCGCCGAGCTCGACGCCGTTGACCACGATGTCGTACGCCTGCGCCAGCGCGTGCTCCGGATCGTCGGCGAAGCGGTCCACCCAGTCCGGCGCCGGCGCGGTGAACGGGTGGTGCACCGCGGTCCAGCCGCCCTCCCCGTCCGGCTCCAGCAGCGGGAAGTCGACCACCCAGAGGAACGACCAGGTCGACTCATCGATCAGTCCGCAGCGCCGGCCGATCTCCAGCCGGGCGGCGCCGAGCAGCGCCCGCGCCTCCGCCGGCTCCCCCGCCGCGAAGAAGATCGCGTCGCCCGGGGCCGCGCCGGTCGCCCCGGTCAGCCCGGCCACGTGCTCGGCGGACAGGTTCCGCACCACCGGGCCGCGCGCCTCGCCGGTCCCGGCGTCCAGGGCCAGGTACGCCAGCCCGCGGGCACCCCGCGAGCGCGCCCAGTCCTGCCACGCGTCGAACTCCCGCCGGGACTGGGCCGCCCCACCCGGCATCACCACCGCGCCGACGTACGGCGCCTGGAAGACCCGGAAGTCGGTGCCGGCGAAGTAGCCGGTCAGCTCGACCAGCTCGACGCCGAAGCGCAGGTCCGGCCGGTCCGTGCCGAACCGGGCCAACGCCTGCGCGTACGTCATCCGGGGCAGCGGCCGGGGCAGCTCGTACCCGGCCAGCTCCGACCAGATCCGCGCGACGACCTCCTCGGTCAGCTCCATGACGTCGTCCCGGTCGACGAAGGACATCTCGACGTCGAGCTGGGTGAACTCCGGCTGCCGGTCGGCGCGCAGGTCCTCGTCCCGGAAGCAGCGGGCGAGCTGGTAGTACCGCTCCAGGCCGGCGACCATGAGCAACTGCTTGAACAGCTGTGGCGACTGGGGCAGCGCGTACCAGGTGCCCGGCTGCAGCCGGACCGGCACCAGGAAGTCGCGGGCGCCCTCCGGGGTGGACCGGGTCAGGTCCGGCGTCTCCACCTCGACGAAGCGGCGCCCGGCCAGCACCTCGCGGGCGATCCGGTTGACCTGCGAGCGCAGCCGCAGCGCCCCGGCCGGGCCGGGCCGGCGCAGGTCGAGGTAGCGCCACTTCAGCCGCGCCTCCTCACCGACGTCCCCGGCGCGCCCGTCATCGACCGGGAACGGCAGCGGCGCGGCCTCGCTGAGCACCTCCAGGCCGGTCGCGGTCACCTCGACCTCGCCGGTGGGCAGGTCGGGGTTCTCGTTGCCGGCCGGGCGGGCGCCGACGGTGCCGGTGACCGCCACGCAGAACTCGGCGCGCAGGTGGTGCGCGGCCGCGGCCATCTCGCCCTCGCGGAAGACCACCTGCACGACCCCGGACGCGTCCCGCAGGTCGACGAAGATCACCCCACCGTGATCGCGCCGGCGGGCCACCCAGCCGGCGAGGGTGACGCCCTGGCCGGCGTCGGCCGCGCGCAGCGTCCCGGCCTCGTGCGTACGGATCACGACAGCGACTCCTTCTCGATGACCAGCTGCAGGAACGGGTTGGTCGCGCGCTCCCGGCCGACCGTGGTGGACGGGCCGTGCCCGGGGTGCACCACGGTGGCGTCGTCCATCGGCAGCACGACCCGGGCGAGCGAGTCGAGCATCGCGGCCTGCGAGCCGCCGGGCAGGTCGACCCGGCCGATCGAGCCGGCGAAGAGCAGGTCCCCGGCCAGCAGCAGCGGCGCGTCCGGCGTGTCCAGGGTGAAGACCACCGAGCCGAGGGTGTGGCCCGGGGCGTGCCGGACGCCGAGGGTCAGCCCGGCCAGCTCCAGGGTGTCCCCGTCGGCGAGCGGGCGCAGGTCGGCCGGCTCCGCGGCGGGCAGGCTGGGCAAGCCCATCATCCGCGTCCCGGCCGGGATGCCGAGCCAGGTCCACGGGTCGGTCAGCTGCGGCCGGTCCGCCGGGTGCAGGTACGCCGGGACGTCCCGGGCGTCGCAGACCGGCACCACGGAGAAGGTGTGGTCGAGGTGGCCGTGCGTGAGCAGCACCGCGGCCGGCCGCAGCCGGTGCCTGTCCAGCACCGCGTCGAGCGGGTGCACCGCCTGGATGCCCGGGTCGACCACCAGGCAGCGCTCGCCGGCGGCGGCGGCCACCACCCAGCAGTTGGTGCCGGGCGGGCCGGCCGGGAACCCGGTGACGAGCACACCTTCACCCTACGGGCCTCCCCGGCCCGGCCCGGGCGGAGAGGGGTCCTGGAGCCGGCCGGCCGGCAAGGTGACCGGAGACCTCACGCGACCTCACGCGAACCGGACAGGGGGCGGCCTAGACTGCCGGCTCGACCGCCCGACCACGCCGACGCCAGGAGCCCCGCCGTGCCGACCACCAAGCAGCGCCGGGAGACCGCCCGCCGCCGCCTCGAGCGCCAGATCCAGCGTCGGCAGCAGGCCGCCGCGGCCCGCCGGCGGCGCAACCTGGTGACCGCGGCGGCCCTCGGCGTCGTCCTCGTGCTGGGCGGGGTCTTCCTGCTCGTCACCCGGCTCGGCGGGGACGACGCCGCGACCACCGCGGCCCCGACCCCGACGCCGACCCCGAGCGCCAGCGCCGCCGTGGCGGGCGACTGCACCTACACCAAGAGCCAGGAGAAGGCGACCAGGAACGTCGGCGTCCCGCCGAACGGCAAGGTCCCCACGGCCGGCACGGTCACGGTCGATGTCACCACCAGCCGGGGCCCGATGACCTTCTCGCTGGACCGGGCCAAGGCGCCCTGCGCGGTCGCCAGCTTCGCCTACCTGGCCGGCAAGAAGTTCTACGACGGCACGCCCTGCCACCGGCTCACCACCGGACCCAACTTCGGGGTGCTGCAGTGCGGCGACCCGGGCGGGACCGGCAGCGGCGGGCCCGGCTACCGGTACGCCGACGAGGTCACCCCGGACCTGAAGTACACCAAGGGCGTGCTGGCGATGGCGAACAGCGGAGCCGACACCAACGGCAGCCAGTTCTTCATCGTCTACAAGGACACCCAGCTGCAGCCGAAGTACACCGTCTTCGGCACCGTGACCAAGGGCCTGCCGGTCGTCGAGGCGGTCGCGAAGGGCGGCTCGGACGGCGCGAACGGCGCCGACGACGGCAAGCCGAAGCTGCCGGTCACGATCACCAAGATGCAGGTCGCGTCGTCCTCGTAGCCGCCGGAGCCGGCACGCCGCCGGTGGTCGACGCCCCGCCTAACCGGGCGGGGCGTGGTCGTCGGCACGGGCGACGACCTCGTCCGCGCCGACCCGGCGCTCGGCGACCGCGGCGTAGAGCTCCTCCAGCTGGCGATGGCCGCGCTCCAGCGCGGTCACCAGCAGCGACCCGTCCTCGACCGCCTCGTCCAGGGACCGGTCCGTGCCGGCGAAGGCGACCTCCAGCGCGTGCCGGCCGCGCTCGATCACCACGTCGCGGCTCTGCTCGGTGAACCACTGCTGGATCCGGACCAGCGCGTTCGGGGTGCGGACCGAGGTCAGCCAGTCCCGGGACGGGCCGGGGTTCTCCGACTCGGAGGTGAGGATCTCCACCCGGTCGCCCTCGGCCAGTGGGATCGTCAGCGGCACCAGCCGGCCGTTCACCCGCGCCCCCATGGTGCGGTGGCCCACCGTGCCGCTGAGCGCGTACGCGAGGTCCACCGGCGTCGCGCCGTCCGGCAGCGTCACCGCCTGCCCGCCGGCGGCGAAGACCAGCACCTCCCGCCCGCCGCCGAGATCGTCGCGCAGCGTCCGGATGAACTCGCCGGCGTCCGCCACCTCCCGCTGCCAGGCCAGCAGCCGGCGCAGCCAGTCCATCTCCCGGCTGCCGGCGGCGCCGAACGGGTGGGCCGTCCCCGGCGCGGTGCTGGCTCGCAGCTGGGAGGCGATCCCGTGCTCGGCGACCTGGTGCATCGCCTCGGTCCGGATCAGCACGTCCAGCGGCTCGCCGCCCGGGCCGAGCACGGTGGTGTGCAGGGACTGGTAGAGATTGAACTTCGGCACCGCGATGTGGTCCTTGAAGCGGCCCGGCACCGGCCGCCAGTGCCCGTGCACCAGCCCGAGCACCGCGTAGCAGTCGGCCGCCGTGCCGCCTTCGCCGACCAGCACCAGGATCCGGGCCGCGTCCAGCAGCTGCTCCCCGCTGCCGCCGCGCTCCCGGCTGGTCCGGTACGCCGAGTACGGGTGGCGGGGGTGCTCCCGCACGGTGGCCGGGATCCGGGCGTCCCGCAGCCCCGGCGCCAGCTCCCGGGCCACCGTCGCGGCCAGCGCGGCCCGGTGCGGCGCCCGCTCCCGGTACAGCCGGGCGGTGGCCGTCGCCTCGGCCGGCTGCAGCACCGCGAAGCAGAGCCCTTCCAGCTCCCGCTCGAGCAGCCCGATCCCGAGCCGCTCGGCGAGCGGGACCAGCACGTCGTGGGTGGCCCGCGCGGTGCGCTGCTGCTTGTGCGGCGGCTGGTAGCGCAGCGTCCGCATGTTGTGCAGCCGGTCGGCCAGCTTGATCACCAGTACCCGCAGGTCGCGGCCAGCGGCGACGATCATCTTCCGGATCGTCTCGGCCTCCGCATCGTCACCGAAGCGGACCTTGTCCAGCTTGGTGACGCCGTCGACCAGGTGCGCGACCTCGAGGCCGAAGCTGGCCTGGGTCTCCGCGATCGTGTAGCCGGTGTCCTCGACAGTGTCGTGCAGCAGCGCGGCGGCGAGCGTGGTGGTGTCCAGCCCGAGGTCGGCGAGGATCGTGGCGACGGCGAGCGGGTGGGTGATGAACGGCTCGCCGCTCTTGCGCCGCTGGCCCCGGTGGTGCTCCTCGGCCACCGCGAACGCGCGCTCCAGCGTGGGCACGTCCGCGTCCGCCGGGCGGGTCTGCAGGTGCACGCTGATCAGCGGGCCGAGCGCGCCGGCGTACCGGCCGGAGGCGGGCCGGCCGGCACCGACGGAGCGGCCGAGCAGGCCGCGCACCCGCCGGTGCAGCGGCGGTCGCGCGGCCTGCTCAGCTGCAGCCTCGGGGGCGGGTGGCACGCCCGGCGACGGCACCGCGGCGTCCGCCGCGGTCACCGGGCCGGCAGTCGGAGCCGGCGGCTCCGCCGTCACCGGCAGCTGCCGCAGGGCGCTGCCGGCACCCCACCCGCCGCTCCCCCGTCCGAGCCCAGCACGAAGACCGGCAGCCCGAGCGGCACGGTTGCCGCCCTCCGGGGGCCTAGCCCGGCCGGCGCCGCGACCGCGTCCACGACCTGCGCGGCGAAGCCGGCCGCGGCCAGCTTCGCCGCGCCCGGGCCGCCGAGCGCCGCGGCCTCCCGCAGCACTGCGACCGTCCGCTCCCGCAGGCCCGCCACACCGGTGGAGATCCGCCGGACCCGGGCCAGGTGCGGCTCCCCGCCGGCCTCCTCCACCGCCACCCGCAGCACCTCGACCGCCCGGTAGAACTCGAGCGCCCGGTCGTACGCGGCCCGGCCGAACTGGTCCTGGTCGGTCGCCACCTGGTTGCAGCCGAGGTAGCGGCACGCGTGGTAGAGATCGCCGGCCTCGGTGACCACCCGGTCCGAGGACCGCCCGCCGGTGGCGAACGGCATCGCGGGGCACAGGTGCGGCGAGTCGGCCATCCGCTGCATCTGGTTGCGGGCCGGGTCCTGCACGACCGCCCACCGGCCGCTGTCCGGGTCGTAGTCGGCGAACGCGGCCTCGGCGTCCGGGCTGTGCACGTTGCACAGCGACACCGCGCCGCGGCCGGCGGGCCCGTCGTTGGCGTAGACGTACACCTGCGGGACGTCCATCGCCGGGCAGGCGTGGAACGGCTTGGTGGACGGCACGCCCGCCTCCAGCGCGGCGACGTGCGTCACGTACGCGTCCGCGAGCTCCTCGTCGCCGATCACCCGGCCCCGCAGCTCCTGCTCGGTGAAGTAGAGCAGCGGGAAGTTGAAGTGCAGGAGCTCGTCACGGTGCGTGTGCCGGAACTCCGACAGCCGCTCACACAGCGTCCGCCAGGCCAGCGGGTCCAGGTGGTCCAGCCCGCGGTCCAGAAAATCCGGCACGCCTTCCACCGAACCGCAGTGGAAAGCGAATCCCCGGACACCCATCTCCCACAGCGCGTCGACGGTTTCCAGAACGCTCGGGTAATTGCGCGGCCAAACGGTGATCTGCACCTTGACCGGCAGTCCGTCCGCGACCGCCCGCCGAATGGTGCCGATTGTCTGCCGGAACGCGACAGAGCTGCCACGTAGCGCGTCGTTCACCGCCGGGTCGATGGAGTCGAGGCTGACGATCACCTTGTAGATGTCGCCGGCGGCCAGCGCCTCGCCGAAGGTGCGGTCGAAGCGGCGGGCGGACACCGCGCCGTTGGTGATCGACATGACCGACAGCCCGGCGTCGGCGGCCCACTTCAGCTTCCGGGCGGAGCCCTCCGGGTCCATCGTCGGCTCCGCGCCGAGGAGGTAAAAATCCTGCAGCCCGTCGCCGAGCCCGCCCACCTGGCCGGTGAAGTCGTCCCACGGCACGCGCAGCCGCGCGGCCGCCGCGTCGGGATGCGCGGCTGCGCGTGCCGTGGGCAGCGACGGACGGTCCAGCCGCTCGCCGGTGTAGCAGCCCGGGCAGCGCAGCTGGCACCGGTCGTCACCCTGGTAGGTGACGCGGAGGATCTCCCGCTCGTCCAGCCAGGCCGGCGAGTAGGGCGAGGGGTCCTGCCGGACCCGCCGGTGCACCGGCGGCAGGTCGTCCGGAGTCGGGTCCACCACGCCGGCCCGGTCCTGCACCGGGCTGTATCGGTCGGTCGAGGACCAGGCGATCCGTCGGCCCGAGGCCATCGTGGCTCCATCTCCCTATCGTGAACGAGTCGGCGCACGCAGTTCCCGATCCGCGCCCACTTATTCAGGCACCATTCGACAGGTAATGCAATAACGACTTTCTGTGCCGTTATCAATGCTGCGAGTGACACGCGGAAAGGCGTACTCCAGGTGGAATCGTGGCCACTGAGCGTGATAAGGGGCGTACGGGGCCCGACCAGGCGCGTACGCTCAGTGATGCTCGGTGAGGACGGCGGTTGCGGTCCCCGACCCGGTCACGTACCGGACGTGATGCGGTACACGTCGTACACACCCTCGACGCCCCGGATGGCCCGCAGCAGGTGGCCCAGGTGCTTGGGATCCCCCAGCTCGAAGGTGAACCGGCTGGTCGCGACGCGGTCCCGGGTGGTGGTGACCGACGCGGACAGGATGCTGACGCGCTCGTCGGACAGCACCCTGCTGACGTCCGAGAGCAGCCGGTGCCGGTCCAGCGCCTCCACCTGGATGGCGACCAGGAAGACCGAGTCGGTGGACGGTGCCCACTCCACCTCGACCAGCCGGTCCGGGTCGGTGGTGAGGTCGCCGGCGTTGGTGCACGACCGGCGGTGCACCGACACCCCGCCGCCGCGGGTGACGAAGCCGAGGATGTCGTCGCCCGGCACCGGCGTGCAGCACTTGGCCAGCTTGACCCAGATGTCCGAGGCGCCCTTCACCACCACGCCCGGGTCGCCGGCCGGCCGCCGCCGCCCCGTGCGGGCCGGCATCGCGGTCTCGGCGATGTCCTCGACCGCACCCTCGGAGCCGCCGAGCGAGGCGATCACCTTCTGCACCACCGAGGTCGCGCTGACGTGCCCTTCCCCGACCGCCGCGTACAGCGCGGTCACGTCCGTGTAGCGCAGGTCCCGGGCGATGGTGACCAGCGCGTCGCCGCCGAGCAGCCGCTGCAGCGGCAGGCTGGCCTTGCGCATCGCCCGGCTGATCGACTCCTTGCCCGCCTCGATCGCGTCCTCGCGGCGCTCCTTGGCGAACCACTGCCGGATCTTCGTCTTCGCCCGCGGCGAGGCGACGAAGGACAGCCAGTCCCGGGACGGGCCGGCGCCCTCGGACTTGGACGTGAAGACCTCGACGGTGTCACCGTTCTCCAGCGGCGACTCCAGCGCCACCAGCCGGCCGTTCACCCGGGCGCCGATGCAGCGGTGGCCGACCTCGGTGTGCACCGCGTACGCGAAGTCCACCGGCGTCGAGCCGGACGGCAGCGCGATCACGTCGCCCTTCGGGGTGAAGACGAAGACCTCGCGCGAGCCCAGGTCGAAACGCAGCGACTCGAGGAACTCCCCCGGCTCCTGCGTCTCCCGCTGCCAGTCCAGCAGCTGGCGCAGCCAGAGCAGGTCCTCGTTGCCCGGCGGGGAGACGTCGTCCTTGGTCTCCTTGTACTTCCAGTGCGCGGCGATGCCGTACTCCGCCGTCCGGTGCATGGCCAGCGTCCGGATCTGCAGCTCCACCGGCTTGCCCTCGGGGCCGATCACGGTGGTGTGCAGCGACTGGTACATGTTGAACTTGGGCATCGCGATGTAGTCCTTGAACCGGCCCGGCACCGGCTGCCAGTTCGCGTGGATCACCCCGAGCGCCGCATAGCAGTCCCGGGTGCTGTCCACCAGGATCCGTACCCCCACCAGGTCGTAGATCTCGGCGAACTCCCGGCTCCGGCTGATCATCTTCTGGTAGATCGAGTAGAGGTGCTTGGGCCGGCCGGTGACATCCGCCTTGATCTTGGAGATCCGCAGGTCGGCCTTGACCTTCTGGGTCACCTGCCGGAGCAGCCCGTCGCGCTGCGGGGCGTGCTCGTTGATCAGGCGGTTGATCTCCTCGAACTTCTTCGGGAAGAGCGTGCTGAAGGACAGGTCCTCCAGCTCCCACTTGATCGTGTTCATGCCGAGGCGGTGCGCCAGCGGAGCCAGGATCTCCAGCGTCTCCCGGGCCTTCTGCTCCTGCTTAGGCCGGGGCAGGAAGGTCAGGGTACGCATGTTGTGCAGCCGGTCGGCGAGCTTGATCACCAGGACCCTCGGGTCCTTGGCCATCGCCACGACCATCTTGCGGATCGTCTCGGCCTCGGCCGCGGCCCCGAACTT
>JBJMII010000037.1:0-28883 GCA_045806925.1 Mycobacteriales bacterium | reverse complement strand
CCCACGATGATGCACGTACTTCGCGATCGGGGTCGAACCCACGAACGACACCGCAGCCACATCCCGGTGATCCAGCAGCGCATCGACCGCGACCTTGTCGCCGTGCACCACGTTGAAGACGCCGTCCGGGAGGCCGGCCTCGGCCCACAGCCGGGCGACCGCGGTGGACACCGACGGGTCCCGCTCGCTCGGCTTGAGCACGAAGGTGTTGCCGCAGGCGATCGCGATCGGGTGCATCCACAGCGGCACCATGATCGGGAAGTTGAACGGGGTGATCCCGGCGACGACGCCGAGCGGCTCCCGGAAGGAGAAGACGTCCACCCCGGTGGAGACCTGGTCGGAGTAGTCGCCCTTGAGCAGCGTCGGCACACCGCAGGCGAACTCGATGACCTCCAGGCCCCGCTGCACCTCGCCCTTGGCGTCCGAGAGCACCTTGCCGTGCTCGTCGGAGACGATCTCGGCGAGCTCGCCGACCCGCGCGTTCACCAGCTCGCGGAAGGCGAAGAGGACCTTCGTCCGCTTGCTCAGCGAGGACTGCGACCAGTCGGCGAAGGTGGCCCGCGCCGCCTGCACCGCGGCGTCCACGTCCACCGGCTCGGCGAGCACCAGCTGGGCCTGCTGCTCGCCGGTCGCCGGATTCCACACCGGACTGTGCCGGCTGGCCGACCCGGGCGTGCTCCGGCCGTCGATCCAGTGCTCGACTGTCCTCATCAACTCACCTCGCGGGTCTCGTCGGTCTCAGGTACGGACGCTGGTTGGCCTTGCTCTGCTCGTACGCCTTGCGCGCCTGCCGGGTGGAGTCCACGGCGGACACCTCGGCGACCGGCACGTCCCACCAGGACTCGCTGCTCGGCGCCGGCACCAGCGGGTCGGTCTCGACGTGCACCAGGACCGGGCCGCCGGTGTGCGCCTTGGCCTCGGCCAGCTTGGCCCTGAGGTCCGCCACGCCGTCGGCGCGCAGCACCCGGACCCCGAGGCTCTCCGCGTTGGTGGCCAGGTCGACCGGGAGCACGTCGCCGTCCAGCCGGCCGGAGGCCCGGTCGCGGTAGCGGTAGCGGGTGCCGAAGCGCTGCGAGCCGAGCGACTCGGACAGCTCGCCGATGGAGGCGAAGCCGTGGTTCTGCACCAGCACGACGACGAGCTTCACGCCCTCCTGCACTGCGGTGACCAGCTCCTGCGCCATCATCAGGTACGAACCGTCGCCGACCATGACGATCACGTCGCGGTCGTCGCCGGCGTCCCGGTTCGCCATCGCGACGCCGAGGCCGCCGGCGATCTCGTAGCCCATGCAGGAGTAGCCGTACTCCACGTGGTAGCCCTTGGGATCCCGGGTCCGCCACAGCTTGTGCAGGTCGCCGGGCATCGAGCCGGCCGCGCAGACCACCACGTCGCGCGGCGCCGACACCTCGTTCACCACCCCGATGACCTCGGACTGGGCTGGCAGCGGGCGGTGCCCGAGGGTGTAGGCGCGCTGCACGGTCCGGTCCCACTCGGCCGCCAGCCGGCCGGCACGGTCCCGATAGGACGGTTCGACCGACCAGCCGGCCAGCGCCCCGGTGAGCGCCTCGACCGCGACCCGGGCGTCCGCGAGCACCGGCGTGCCGGCCTGCTTGGCGGTGTCCGGCGCGGCCACGTTCACGTTCACGAAGCGCACCTGCGGGTCGGCGAAGGCGGTCCGGGACGCGGTGGTGAAGTCGCTGTACCGGGTGCCGATACCGAGCACCACGTCCGCCTCCCGGGCGAAGGCGTTGGCGGCGGTGCTGCCGGTGCTGCCGACCGCGCCGAGCGCCAGCGGGTGGTCGTACGGCATCGAGCCCTTGCCGGCCTGGGTCTCCGCCACCGGGATGCCGGTCGCCTCGGCGAAGGCGCGCAGCGCGCCGGTCGCCTCGGCGTAGATGACGCCACCGCCGGCGACGACCAGCGGGCGGTGCGCCGACCGCAGCACTTCGGCCGCGGCGGCCAGCGCCGCCGGCTCCGGGACCGGGCGCGGCACGTGCCAGACCCGCTCCCGGAACAGCTCCAGCGGCCAGTCGTACGCCTCGGCCTGCACGTCCTGCGGCAGCGCCACCGTCACCGCGCCGGTCTCCGCCGGGTCGGTCAGCACCCGCATCGCCCCCAGCAGCGCGGCGGGCAGCTGCTCCGGCCGCCAGACCCGGTCGAAGAACCGGGACAGCGGCCGGAACGCGTCGTTGACCGAGACGTCGTAGCCGGCCGGCGACTCCAGCTCCTGCAGCACCGGGCTGCTCACCCGGGTGGCGAAGACGTCCGACGGCAGCAGCAGCACCGGCAGCCGGTTGACGGTGGCCAGCGCGGCGCCGGTCAGCATGTTCGACGAGCCAGGGCCGATCGACGCGGTGCAGGCCAGGGTGGACAGCCGGTTGCGCATCCGGGCGTAGCCGGCCGCCGCGTGCACCATGCCCTGCTCGTTGCGGGCCTGGTGGTACGGCAACCCACGGGGGGTTCCACCCCCCGTGTCCCCCCCGAGAAGCTCCGGACGAAGCTCGGCCTGCAGCAGCGCCTGCCCGACGCCGGCGACGTTGCCGTGCCCGAAGATGCCGAAGCAGCCGGCGAAGAGCTTGTGGACGGCACCGTCCCGCTCGGTGCGCTGCACGGCCAGGAAGCGCACCGTCGCCTGCGCCACGGTCAGCCGTACGGTCTCGCCGCTGCTCATACCGCGCCTCCCGCTCGGCCGCGGGGCGGCCTGGCCTCGCTCGGTTCGCGCTGCGCGCTCACGGCACCTCCCTGAGCGGCAACCGGGGGTCCACCGGCTGGCCGGCCCAGGTGCCGCGGATCCAGGCGTGCGCCGGGTCGTCGCAGATCAGCCAGGACCGCTCCGCGCCCGGGCCGGCCATCACGTTGAGGTAGTAGAGGTGGTAGCCGGGCACCGCCATCGACGGCCCGTGCCAGCCCCGCGGGATCAGCACCACGTCCCCGCTGCGCACCTCGGCGAGCACCGAGGCCGCGCCGTACACCTGCTGGTATGCCATCCCGGACGCGCCGTCCGGGCCGGAGCCGACCTCGTAGTAGTAGATCTCCTCCAGCACCGACTCCCCCGGCCGGTCCTCGTCGTGCTTGTGCGGCGGGTAGGACGACCAGTTGCCGGCGGGCGTGAGCACCTCGCAGGCGATCAGCCGGTCGGCCTCGAACGCGTCCGGGGTGCAGAAGTTGTTCACCTGCCGGGAGCAGGCGCCGGCACCGCGCAGCTCGACCGGCACCTCGTTCGCCGCCACTGTCCGGAACGGCAGCGGCCGCCGCGCCCGCGCCGCCGGCAGCGCGAACCGGCCACCGTCCACGCTGGACACCGCCGCGGCCGACCCGACCGGCAGGTAGGCGAAGTCGGTCGGCCCGCTCCACACGTCCGGCCGGCCGGCCAGCTCGGCCCGCTCGCCGGCGCAGTCCACCACGCAGGAGCCGCGCAGCGGCAGCACCAGCACCTCGTCGGCGCCGGTGTCGAAGGTCCGGGACCCGCCGGGCGGCAGGTCCAGCACGCGCAGGCCCGAGTACCCCCAGCCGGCGTCCTCCGGGGTCAGCGCACAGGCCCAGCCGTCCGCGGCGAGGGCGCCGGCCGGCCGGTGCAGGCCCGCCGGGTCCGGGCTGCCGGCACCCGCGCTCATGCCGCCCCCTCCCCGTGCACCAGCCGGGCGGCGGTGTCCACCGCGGCGGCGACGTCACCGTCCGGCGGGTAGAGCAGGGTCCGGCCGACCACCAGGCCGCGCACGCCGGGCAGCGCCAGCGCCTTCTCCCAGACCCCGTACGTCTCCTCCGGCGAGTCGTCCGGGTCGCCGCCGAGCAGCAGGGTGGGCAGCGTGGTCGCCGCCATCACGGTGTCCATGCCGTCCACCACCGGCAGCTTCAGCCAGGTGTACGCGCTGGTCGCGCCGAGCGCGGAGGCGATCCCGACGGAGCGGACCACCGCCTCGGTGGACAGGTCGTTGCGCACCTTGCCGTCCACCCGGCTGGACAGGAACGGCTCCACCATCGCCATCAGCCGGTGGCCGGCCAGCGCGGTGACCGCGCGCCCGCTCGCCTCCAAGGTGTCCGCAGTGGACGGATCGGCCAGGTCGATCCGGGTCAGCATCTTGCCGCCGTCGAAGCCGGCCGCGGCGACCGCGTCCGCGTCGTACGCGGTGAACCGGTCGTCCAGCTCGAAGGCGGCCCCGGCCAGACCGCCGCGGTTCATCGAGGCGATGACGACCTTGCCGTCCAGCGCGCCGCACAGCAGCAGGTCCTCCAGCACGTCGGCGGTGCCCAGCACCCCGTCCACGCCGGGCCGGGACAGCGCCACCGCCAGCCGCTCCAGCAGCTCCTCCCGGTCGCCCATCGCCATCGGCTCGCCGCGGACGCCGAACGCGTTGCGGGCCGGGTGGTCGGCCGCGACCAGCATCAGCCGCCCGCCGGGGGACAGCAGCGGGCGGCGCCGGCGGGCCGCGGCGGCGTCGGCGACCGCCTCCGGCCGCAGCGCGCGCAGGTCCCGCAGCCGCCCCACCTCGACCCGGCGCTCAAGCACTGACGGCCTCCTCGATGGCGGCCTGCACCTCGGCGCTGGTCGGCATCGCGGTGGAGCACTCCAGCCGGGACGCGACGATCGCGCCGGCCGCGTTCGCGAACCGGATCACCCGCTCCAGCGGCCAGCCGGCCAGCAGCCCCTTGCACAGCGCGCCGCCGAAGGCGTCGCCGGCGCCCAGCCCGTTCACCACGTCCACCGGCATCGGCGGCACCTCGACCAGCTCGTCCCGGGTGCGGGCCAGCACGCCCCTGGGGCCCTGCTTGACCACGGCCAGGTCCAGCCCGCGGTCCAGCAGCGCCGCTGCCGCCCGGTGCGGGTCCCGCTCGCCGACAGCGGTGTCGCACTCGTCGGCGTTGCCGACAGCGACCGTCACCTGCTCCAGCGCCGGCCCGTACGCGGCGCGCGCGGTCGGTCGGTCCGGCCAGAACATCGGCCGGTAGTCCAGGTCGAGGATGGTCAGCGGACGCCGGCCGCGGGACGCCCAGGCCGCGTGGTGCGCCGAGCGGCTCGGCTCCTCGGACAGCGCGGAGCCGGTGGTCCAGAACACCCGGCTGTCCCGGATCGCCGCGGCCGGCAGCAGGTCCGCGGTCAGCTGCATGTCCGGGGCGGCCGGCCGGCGGTAGAAGTACAGCGGGAAGTCGTCCGGCGGGAAGATCTCGCAGAACGTCACCGGCGTCGGCAGGTTCGCGACCGGGGTGACGAAGCGGTCGTCGACACCGAGCTCCACCAGCGCCTTGTGCATGAAGCGGCCGAACGGGTCGTCCCCGGTCCGGCTCACCAGTGCGGTCCGCAGCCCGTGCCGGGCCGCGGCGACCGCGACGTTGGCCGCGGTGCCGCCGAGGAACTTGCCGAAGGTCCGCACGTCCTCCAGGCCGACGCCGACCTGCAGCGGGTAGATGTCCACCCCGGCGCGGCCCACCGTGATCACGTCGTACGGCTCCCCGGCGGGGTCGGCGGGGAGCCGATCCGGCGAGACCGCCGGGATCGCAGCGGCGGCGGTCATCGGCGGCGGGACGGCGCAGCGAGGCGGGGGGATCGCACGAGTCCGGGCCCTTCTCTGGACGCGAGGCCGTGTGTGACGCTTGCGTTGCAGGGAGCGTCGCGCACGTCACGACCGCTGTCAATAGTTCGTCAGTATGTCATGACATACTGACGTTCGTATCGCCCGCCGTTCGGCGTTACAGTTCGTACGTACCTCCTCGCACCGGCCCCTTGGGGGACGCATGGCCGAGCTCGTCCTGGACCTGGACCGGTCCAGCCCGGTCCCGCTCTACTTCCAGGTGTCCCGGCAGATCGAGGCCGCAATCGAGCGCGGTGACCTGGAGCCCGGCGACCGGCTGGAGAACGAGATCGGTCTCGCCGACCGGTGGGGGCTGTCCCGGCCCACGATGCGCCGGGCCATCGAGGAGCTGGTCGACAAGGGCCTGCTGGTCCGCCGGCGCGGCATCGGCACCCAGGTGGTGCACGGCCGGGTGAAGCGCAAGATCGAGCTGACCAGCCTGTTCGACGACCTGTCCCGGGCCGGGCAGCAACCCGGCACCGAGGTGCTGGTGCACGAGAGGGTGCCGGCGGACAAGACGGTGGCCGAGCGCCTCGGGGTGCCCGTCGGGACCGAGGTGGTGCACCTGGAGCGGCTGCGCTCCTCGGACGGCGAGCCGCTCGCCGTGATGCGCAACTGGCTGCCCACCGAGCTGGCCGGCTCGTTCAGCAGCGACCAGCTCCGGGCCAGGGGCCTGTACGAGCTGATCCGGGCGACCGGGGTGCACCTGCGGGTCGCCTCGCAGCGGATCGGCGCGCGGGGCGCGTCGGCGAAGGAGGCGAAGCTGTTCGGGATCCGCCGTGGCGCTCCGGTGCTGACCATGGAGCGCACCACGTACGACGGGTCCGGCCGGGCGGTCGAGCTGGGCTCGCACGCCTACCAGGCGGAGACGTACTCGATCGAGATGACCGTCGTCGGCCGCTGACCCCGGGGATCCCGCCCGCGCCGGCCGGCGACCTTCGAGGAGGCACCGGCGCGTCGCCGGGCGACCGTGCCCATCAGCCGGACCGGCCGGGTCGACCGGCGCCCGGGGGATCCGGGGCCGCCTCCGGGACGACTCAGACCCGGCGGCGGGCGAGGTCGGCGGCGCCCACCAGGCCGGCGTCCGGGCCGAGCGCGGCCAGCCGGACCGGGGCGACCGGGCGGAAGCCGCGGCCGGTCAGCGTCGCCGCGAAGGCCTCCCGCGCCGGGGTGAGCAGCAGGTCCCCCGCCTCGGACACGCCGCCGCCGATCACCACCACGCTCGGGTCGATGACCGCGGCCAGGTTCGCGATCCCGCGGCCCAGCCAGCGGCCCATCGCGGTGAAGATCTCCACCGCGGCCGGGTCCCCCTCCCGCGCCGCCACCGTCACGTCGGTGCCGGTCAGCGCGGCCGGGTCCCCGCCGGCCAGCTCGAGCAGCCGGCGCGCCGACACCGGGGACACCTCGGCCAGCTCGCGCGCGTCGCGGGCCAGCGCGGTGCCGCTCGCGTACATCTCCCAGCACCCGCGGTTGCCGCAGGCACACCACCGCCCGTCCGGCACCACCGCCATGTGCCCCCACTCGCAGGCCACCCCGAAGGCGCCCCGGTAGAGCACCCCGGAGACCACCAGCCCGCCGCCGATCCCGGTGCCCAGCGTCACGCAGGCGACCACCCGCTCGCCGCGGGCCGCGCCGTACCGGTACTCCGCCCAGGCCGCCGCGTTCGCGTCGTTCTCCACCGTGACCGGCATGCCGATGCGCTCCACCAGCGCGTCCCGCAGCGGCTCGTCCCGCCAGGCGAGGTGCGGGGAGAACAGCACGGTGGCCCGGTCGGTCGCGATCCAGCCGGCCGCACCGACGCCGACCGCGACCACGTCGTACCGGTCGGCCAGCTCGGCCACCGACTCGGCGATGGCGTCCTCGGTGCCGGCGACGTCCTCCCCCGGCGTCGGCCGCCGCACCATGGACAGCACCTGGCCCTCCTCGTCCACCACGCCGGCGGCCACCTTGGTGCCGCCGATGTCCACCCCGACCGCCAGCCGCACCGGTCAGTCCTCGTCGAACGGGATGACCTGGACGCCGGCCGGCCGGTCGGCAGACGAGGTCGGAGCCGGGTCGTCGGGGGCGCGGTGGGCGGCGGCGTCCAGCACGGCGGCGAGCGCCCCGGCCGCGGTGGTCAGCACCTCGGCCAGCCGCTCGGTCAGCTCCGGACGGTCAGCACGCAGGACGGCGACCGTGCGGCACAGCGGGCACCAGCAGCACTCCGGCGACCCGGTGGCCAGGTGCGCGTCCACCTCCGGGAAGGTGCGCCGGGCCCACTCCCGGGCGGCCTCGACCAGCCGCAGCGCCTCCTCCCCGAGCGGTCCCGACGCCGGCGCGGTCACGACCCCGGTCCGCTCGCGTCGCCGGCACTGCCGCTCGCCAGAGGCAGGCTGCGCGGCCACAGCTCCGGATCCGGCCGGAACCGCACCCGCACGGCGCCGTCGCCGGCGGCCGCCCCGACCGGCAGGCAGCGGCGCAGCACGCTCGGCAGGGCCACCCGGCGGCGCTGCCCGCCGACGGTGAGCACCAGCTCGTCGCCGGACCTGAGCAGCTGCACGTCGGACCGCCGCACGAACGGCAGCGCCACCCGCAGCACGAAGTCCTCGCCGTCCCGGGTCACCGCCATCGACTCGGGCGGCGGTGCCGGCGCCAGCGGGTCGTCGGCGCCGTAGAGCTCGGCCGCCACCGACAGCAGCGGGCCCACCCCGACCGGCTCGGCGGTCCGGTAGCTCGCCTGCCGCACCGGCAGCCCGGGCACCGACTCGGCGATCCCGGCCAGCGCGGTCGACTGCGCGGACCGCCACGCCGCGCCCCACGGCGACTCCCCGGCCTCCGGCGGGAAGACCCGGTTCGCGATCACCGAGTCCACTGCGTACCCGTGCAGGGCCAGCGCGGTCAGCGTCCGCCGCGCCTCGGCGACCACCACCGCCTCCGGGGTGAGCACCAGCCGGACGCTGGACTGCCCAGGCATGGTGAGCATCGCCCGCACCCCGGCCAGCTCGGCCTGCAGCCGGCCGGCCGCCTCGAGCACGTCCTCGGGCGGCAGCACCGGCTCGCCGGCCAGCCGGCCGAGCACCGGCCGCAGCGAGCGCACCACCCGCCGGTGCACCGGCCACACCCGCTCCAGGTAGCCGGCCAGCGCCTCCGGCAGCGCCAGCAGCCGCAGCGTCTCCGCGGTCGGCGCGCAGTCGACCAGCACCGCGTCCCACGGCCCGTGCTCGACCTGGTCGCGGACCTCCAGCAGCGCGCACACCTCGGCGGCTCCGGGCGGCACCGGCAGCTCCTCGGCCGAGAACCCGGTCAGCCCGTCCAGCCCGGCGCCGCGCAGCAGCCCGCCGAGCCAGTCCCGGACCCCGGCCCAGCCGGCCTCGAAGCGGCGCTGCGCGTCCACCTGCATGGCCGCCAGCCCCGGCTCGACCTCGGTCGGAGCCGCGCCCACGGGCACGCCGAGCGCGTCGGCCAGCGAGTGCGCCGGGTCGGTGGACACCACCAGCGCCTTGTGTCCCCGGGCGGCGAGCAGGACGCCCGTCGCGGCAGCGGCGGTGGTCTTGCCGACCCCGCCCTTGCCGGTGAAGAGGACCGTACGGACTGTCAGCGCAACCCTCCTCAGCCCTCGACGCGCTTCTTGAGCTCCTTCAGGGCGGTGTCCATGATCACCTTCTCGGCCTTGCGCTTGAACATGCCGAGCATCGGGATCGCCAGGTCCACCGCGAGATGGTAGGTCACCTCGGTCGGGCCGCTCGATGCCGACGTCGCGCTGCCGCCCAGGGGTCGCAGCACGTACGACCCCTGCTGGCTCTTCTGCATCTGGCCGCGGACCAGCCGCCAGTCGACCCGCTCGTCCCCGGACCACTCGTACGCCAGCACGTAGTCGTCCTTGACCACACCCGCGTCGAGCACGAAGCGGACCTGCTCGGCCCGGCCGTCGGGGAGGGTGGACACCACCTCCGCGGACTTCACCGACGCCGCCCACCGCGGGTAGGCGGGGAAGTCCGCGATGACCGCCATGATCGCCGCCGGGGGCGCGTCGATGACGATCGACTGGGTGGACTGGTCGGCCATGCCAGGAGACTACTCAGTGCCTACCGCCGCAGGGTCAGCGCCCACGGCTGCCCGGTGCCGCGGAAGTGGCCCACGTTGACGCACTCGGTCCGGCCGATCCGCATCCGCTGCTGAAGCGGCTGGTGCACGTGCCCGAACAGCGCGTACCGCGGCTGGGTCGTCCGGATCGCCGCCAGCAGCGCCTCGCTGCCGCGCTCGAAGCGCCGCGCCAGCACGTCGTACGTCAGCTCGGGGACCGCCGGGGGGATGTGCGAGCAGAGCACGTCCACCGCGCCCACGGCGGCCACCTTCGCGGCGAAGTCCGCGTCGGAGACCTCGAACGGGGTCCGCATCGGCGTCCGCAGCCCGCCGCCGACGAAGCCGAACCGCCAGCCGTCCAGCTCGGCGGTGCTGCCGTCGTGCACATGCACGCCGTCCCGGGCGAAGTCCGGCCACACCGTCGGGACGTCCACGTTGCCGTACGTCACGTACGTCGGGGTCGGGAAGGCGGCGAAGACGTCCGCGTACTGCTGGCGGATCGCGCCGGCGACGGCGGCGTCCCGGTCCTCGACCCGGGTCCACAGCGACCTGCTGAACTCCCGGGCCTCCTCGAAGCGCCCCGCCGTCCGCAGCTCGACGAAGCGGCCGACCGCCTCGGCACCGAAGAGCTCGCCGAGCACACCGGCCGCGTGGTCGGCGTAGTCGACGAACAGCAGCAGATCACCGAGGCAGACCAGGGCGTCCGCTCCGTCCTTGGCCCGGGCCAGCGCGTCCACCCGGCCGTGGACGTCGGACACCACGTGGACGCGCACGCTCCGAGCCTAAGCGCGCACCTCGCCGGCGGGCCGGCCGGCTTCCAGCTCGTCCTTCAGCGCCCAGAACACCCGCTTGGCGTGCCGCTCCCGGCGGCGCCGGAGCCGGACCACCGCGGCGGCCGACCGAGGCTTGCCGGCGGGCAGGTCGCAGCGCACGTAGTGGTGCACGATCACGCCGTCCCCGTACGGCTCCAGCCAGACCTCCATGCTGCCGGTCAGCGCGCCCCGGACGTTCCACCGGACGCCGGCCTCGCCGCGGTCCTGGAAGACGGTCAACCGCAGGTCAGGCCACCAGCCGGCCCACCGGGCGGGGTCGCGGACGGCGGCGGCGACCCGCGCCGGCTCGGCCACCACGAAGGTCTCGTCGACGAGGTCGAGCAGCGGCACCGGACAACTCTCCCCCGAGCGTGCTCCCGCGCGCTACGTTGACGCTACCCAGCCGTAACGACCCACGTCCCGCCCGAGGAGAGGAGAACCGTGCGCGAGTTCACTGTCCCCGCGACGGTCACCGTGCCCGACGACGCCCGGCTGACCGACATGGTCCTCGACAACGCCCGGGAGAGGCCCGACCTGGTCAGCTTCAGCCGCCGCACCGGCTCCGAGTGGCAGGACGTCACCGCGTCCGCGTTCGCCCGGGAGGTCGACGCGGTCGCGCGCGGGCTGATCGCGGCCGGCGTCGGCGCCGGCGAGCGGGTCGGGATCATGTCGGCGAACCGGTACGAGTGGACGCTGCTCGATTACGCGATCTGGACCGCCGGTGCCGTGGTGGTGCCGATCTACGAGACGTCCAGCGCCGAGCAGGTGCAGTGGATCGTCAGCAACTCCGGCATGACCGCCGCGGTGGTGGAGGCCCCCGCGCACCTCGCCGTCGTGGACAGCGTGCGGGCCGACCTGCCCGGGCTGAAGCACGTCTGGACGATCGAGGCCGGCGCCATCGACACGCTGGTCGAGCTCGGCCGGGACGTGCCGGACGCCGAGCTGGAAGGGCGCCGCTCCGCGGTGCGCGCCGACGACCTGGCCACGATCATCTACACCAGCGGCACCACCGGCCGGCCGAAGGGCTGCGAGCTGACCCACCGCAACCTGCTCGTCGAGGCGATGACCACGGCCGTCGGGCTGGGAAAGCTGTTCAACGAGGACAGCTCGACGCTGCTCTTCCTGCCGCTGGCGCACATCTTCGGTCGGATGGTCGAGGTCGGCGGCGTGCTCAACCAGGTCCGCCTCGCCCATACCGCGGACGTCAAGCGGCTGCTGGAGGACTTCGCCGCGTTCCGGCCCACCTTCGTGATGTCCGTGCCGCGGGTCTTCGAGAAGGTCTACAACGCCTCCAAGCAACGGGCACACGCCGACGGCAAGGGCCGGATCTTCGACCTCGCCGACCGGACCGCGGTCGCGTACAGCGAGGCGCTGGACCGCGGCCGGGTGCCGATCATGCTGCGGCTGCGGCACGCGCTGATGGACCGGCTGGTCTACTCGAAGCTGCGGGCCGCGCTCGGTGGCCGGTGCCGCGCGGGGATCTCCGGCGGTGCCCCGCTCGGCAGCCGGCTCGGGCACTTCTTCCGCGGCATCGGGGTGTACCTCTACGAGGGGTACGGGCTGACCGAGACGACCGCGGGCGGCACGCTCAACCTGGAGGATGCGGTCAAGATCGGCACGGTCGGCCGGCCGGTGCCGGGCACCTCGGTCCGGATCGCCGACGATGGGGAGGTCCTGCTCCGCGGCGACATCGTCATGCGCGCGTACTGGCACAACGAGGCGGCCACCGCGGAAGCGATCGACCCGGACGGCTGGTTCCACACCGGGGACCTCGGCAGCATCGACGCCGACGGCTTCGTCAGCATCACCGGCCGGAAGAAGGAGCTCATCGTCACCTCCGGCGGGAAGAACGTGGCCCCCGCGGTGCTGGAGGACCGGCTGCGGGCGCACTTCCTGGTCAGCCACTGCATGGTGGTCGGCGACCAGCAGCCGTTCATCGGCTGCCTGGTCACCATCGACGAAGACGCGTTCCCGGCCTGGAAGGCGGCGGCCGGCAAGCCGGCCGACGCGACCGTCGCCGACCTGCGCGAGGACAAGGACCTCCGGGCGGAGATCCAGGCCGCGGTCGACGAGGCCAACAAGGCGGTGTCCCGGGCCGAGTCGATCCGCCAGTTCCGGATCCTGGCGCAGGACTTCACCGAGGCCAGCGGCGAGCTCACCCCGTCGCTGAAGCTGAAGCGGACGGTCGTGCTCAAGGGGTACGCCGACGAGGTGGCCGCGATCTACACCTGAGCCGGCGCGGGCGGGCGAAAGGGACGCGGGGCCGCGGCCGTGCCGCGGTCCGACCGGCGAGTGTCATGCCCGAGCGTCGGCACGCCCGAGCGTCGCCGGCCCCCGGTCCGGTCAGTCCCGCAGGAGGCCGCCGAGCCGGGCGGCGAGCCCGTCCCACCGCCACTCCCGCTCCACCCAGGCCCGGCCCCGCTCCCCCATCGCCCGGGCGGCATCCCGGTCGGTGAGCAGCGCCGCCACCCGGTCGGCGACCGCGGCGACGTCCCGGCCCGGCACCACGTACCCGGTCCGCCCGGGCAGCACGGCGTCCGGTGCGCCGCCGGAGTCACCGGCCACCACCGGGAGCCCGGTCGCGGACGCCTCCAGGTAGACGATGCCGAGGCCTTCGACGTCCAGCCCGGCGCGCCGGGTGCGGCACGGCATCGAGAAGACGTGGCCGGCCGCGTAGTGCGCCGGCAGGTCCGCGGCCGGCACCCCCCCGGTGAAGACGACGTCGCGTTCGACGCCCTGCCCGACCGCGAGCCGGCGCAGCCGTCCCAGGTCCCGGCCTCGGCCGACGACGAGCAGGACGGCACCGGCGACCCGGCGCTGCACCTCCGGCCAGGCCCGGATCAGCACGTCCTGCCCCTTGCGCGGGACCAGCCGGGACACGCACACCGCCGTCGGGCGGTCCTCCAGCCGGTAGCGGCGGCGTACCGGCTCGCCGTCGGCTTTCGGGTGGAACGTGTCGGTGTCCACGCCGGGCGGCAGCCGCTGCAGCGTCGGGTGCGGACCGAGGGCGGGCGCCAGCCGGCTGCGGGTGTACTCGCCGAGGTAGGTGACCACGTCCACCGCGCCGCCGATGCGGCGCAGCGCCCGCCGGCCGCCCGGCACCGCGGCCCAGCCGACCTCGTGCCCATGGGTGGAGGCGACCACCCGCTCGACGCCGGCGCGGCGCAGGCCCGGGGCGAGCAGCGCCAGCGGCGCCGCCGCACCGAACCACACCGTCTCGCAGCCCTCGGCGCCGGCGACCTGCCGCGCCCGCCTCAGCACGTCCGGAGTCGGCAACAGCATGCCCGCGGGGTGCCGGACCACCGGGAACGGCTGCTCGGCGTCGAAAGCGGCGGCGCCCGACGAGGTGGACGCGAGGACCACGATCGAGCCGGGCGGCTGCCGGGACACCAGGGTGTGCACGTACGCCTGGATGCCGCCGGCCCGGGGCGGGAAGTCATTGGTGACGACGAGGGTGCGCCGGCTCACCCGAAGGCCGCCCGGACGCTGCGCCGCCACTCCGCGACGAACTGGGCGAAGCTCAGGCCGAGCGTCCCGCGCAGTTGCGCGTCCAGGGCGGCGGCCGGATCGTCCGCGGTGCCCACCGCCCGGTAGAGCCGGACCAACGCGGGCCGGCCGGCCCGGTCCGCGATCAGCTTGCAGGCGCTCCACGCCTCCTCGTACGCGACCGACAGCCGGGCCGAGTCGCCCCGGAAGTCCGCCGCGGTGGGCAGCCGGCCCGGCCACCGCCCCGACCGCAGCTGGCTGCGCAGATCGTCACCGACCAGCCGCGGGGGCAGCCCGCTGTCCAGGTAGCCGACCCAGTCGGCCAGCCCTTCGATCAGCCAGATCGGCGTGCCGGGGCCGGTGAGGCCGCGGGTGGCGACGTGGGTGACCTCGTGCTGCAGCACCACCTGGCGGCCGAGCGCGCCGAGCCGGTCCAGGTTCGCCGGGTTGAGCACGACCCGCTGGCCGCGGGCCTGCCCGCCGCCCGGGTCCACCGAGTCGGCCACCGCGACCGCCGCGATCTTGCCCAGCGCGAGCCGCTCGCCGACCAGCTCGGACATCTCCCGCTGGTCGTCCGGGATGAGCACGGCGACCCGGCCCGGCCCGGTGCCGCCGATCACCCGCCGGACCCGCGGCACCGCTGCGTCCACCCCGGCGGCGAAGGCGGCCAGCCGGCCGGCGTTGCGGGGGTGGGCGAGGACGAGGCTGTACCTGCCGCGCCTGGTGACGAGCGGACCGTAGTCCCAGGGGCCACGCCAGCTACGGGTCCCGTCCGCGCCGACCGCGCCGTCGGCGGCGAGCAGCCACCGGGCGTTCCGCTCGGCGAAGGTGAGCAGGAGCGGTCGGGTGGTCGGTGCCGGGTCGACCGCCTCGAGCGCGTAGTGCAGCGTGACCTGGACGGTCCACCGGGCACCGGAGCGCTCGACGCGGCCGCGCTCGTGCTCCGGCTCGATCTCGTAGCGCCAGCCGGCGAGCGGGACAGCGGCGATGTTCGCGAAGACGGCGGCCTGCCGCGTACGCAGCCGGCCGGCCGACGGGTCGACGCCGGCGAGCCACCCGGTGCGGTCGCGCCGGAGCAGGGCGGTGGCGCGGGCGTCGAGCAGCATGCGGACGTCCCTCAGCCGCCGGATCTCCGCCGGGCTGGACCGGGCGAGGCCGCTGGAGGTGGCGGCGTGGCGGGCTCCCCCGTCGCGGTCGGTCGACATCGGCGCGGCTGCCGCGCACACGCCGCCGACGACGACGAGGGCGGCGAGCGGGCCGGCGGTCCACCGGCGGCGCTCACGGGCTCCGCGGACGATCGCCTCGCTCCCGGCGGGTCGGCTCACCGGCCCGCGCTTGCCCGGCCGGCCCCGGTCGGGACGCGCTTCCGGCGCCGGTGCCGCGGCGCCGGCACCGGGCCCGAGCCTGCCCTTACCACGCCCCGCATCGTAGGGGGAAGATCAGGATCTCAGCCGAGTCGGGTCGCTCCCACATAGGGCGAGCTGTCGATGTCGGCGATCTTCACCGGCACCCCGAAGGTCGACGCGTGCACCATCTGGCTGTTGTTGATCGCGATGCCCACGTGGTGGATCGGGCTGTAGAAGAAGACCAGGTCACCGGCCCGCACCTCGGACCGGGAGATATTCCTGCCCATCCCGTACTGGGCCCCGCTGGAGTGCGGCAACTGGACCCCCGCCGACGCCCACGCGTACGAGGTCAATCCGGAGCAGTCGAACGCGTCCGGCCCCGCCGCGCCCCACACGTACGGGTCGCCGACCTGGGCGAGGGCGGTCTGCACCGCCCTCTGTGCGGAGCCGCTCGCCGGGCCCATCGGCAGCCGGACCAGGTCGCGGCTGCCGCGCGCGGCCGCCGTCGTCGGGTCGTCCCCCGCGCACAGCCGGGACAGCAGAGCAGTCAGCTGGGAGCCACGCTTGCGCAGATCCGCGGACTTCGCGGTGATCTCCTTCTCCACCTTCACCCGCGCCGCCAGCTTCGCCTGCGCTTCGGACTGCGCCTTCACGGCGGCCGCGCGGACCGTGCCGAGCTGGTCGATCTTCGCGCCCTTGCGGCCGGCCACGTAGTCCATCAGCGCCATCTGGTCGGCGAACTCCTTCGGCGACCGGCTGGAGAAGAACACCGCGAACTGCCCGGCAGGCGCGCTCTTCAGCTCACCGCTGACGATCTTCTTGAAGTCGCCGGCGAGGGCGCCGTACTGCGCGTTGACCGCCCGTGCCCGCTTGTCGGCCGTCGAGTACGCCTTCTGCATCTTCACCCGGGCCACCCGCGCGTCGTTGAGCTGCTCCGCGACCTTCTCCGCGGCGTTGCCATTGGCGACGAACTGGGTGCGGCTGTCCTCGCAGGTGGTCGGCGCGCCCGGGCTCGGGACCGCCTCCCCCCGAGACGCCGGCAGGCCCACTGCAGCGCTGGTCAGCGCGGCCACGGCCAGCGTGCGGAGGACCGGCGAAGTGCGTCTCGGACTCGCCACAGACGCGGCACTCCCTTGTCGCTCGACCGCCGGGCGGAACAGCGCGACCACGCCCGACCCGGCGGTGACCCGACGGTGTCCCACGCGGCCCGGGGACGACGGCCGTCCGATCCGCGCGGAAGACTACGGACGGCGGTGCAGGGAAGCCACTCACGGCAAGCGCGACACGGGGAAGACCACCCTTCTGGCGTAATGATCTCTCACCAATGGTTGATTACTGCTCACGCCACGTGTGGGCGGCCCCTGCGGCGCGTCGATCCGGTGGCCAGCCGCAGCGGCGGGACGAGCCCGCCGTCGGCCAGCGCCGCCAGCGCCCTCCGCTCGGTCTCGTCCAGCTGGACGCCGTCGGGCGGCGCTCCGAGCAGCACGGTCACCACGCAGTCGCCGCAGGCCGGCCCCTTGGCCGTGCACCCCTCGCAGTCGATGACCACGACTCCTCCTCCCGGGTTGGCTACTGTGGCTGACGCTAGAGCGGGGGTACGACAATTCCGGGCCGTCCGGGGCCGGCCGGGACGCTGCTGGAGGTCTCGTGCGCACTGACTCCTCGGCCGACGCGCAGGCCGGCTACCACCGGACGGTCTTCGGTGGCCTGCAGGAATGGGAGCGCGCGCTGGGGGTCATCGAGGACTTCGCCGAGGAGCCCGGGGTCGCCGGCATGCTCGGCCTGGACCAGATCAGCCACTTCGGGCCGACCGGGTGCGACCTGATCGCCGACCAGCTCCGCCGGCCCGTCGACCTGCTGGTCGAGCTCGGCTCCGGGTACGGCGGCGCGCTGCGCTACCTGGTGGACCGGTTGAACCGCCTCGGCGGCGGCGTGCGGGTCGCGGTCGGGGTGGATATCGTGACCGGGCACTGCCGGGTCGCCCAGCGGATCACCGAGTCGCTCGGGCTGTCCGGCCACCTGGCGGTGTGCGCGTCCGCCGAGGCGGTGCCGCTGCGGACCGGGGACGCGGACGCGGTCGTCGTGAGCGGCTCGATGCCGCACTTCGGCCGGCCGGGCCGGGTCCTGTCGGAGGCCGCGCGGCTGCTCCGCCCGTCCGGCCAGCTCGTGCTCACCGAGGAGGTGAGCCTGCTGGCGGCCGGTAGAGAGGTCTCGTCGGCATTCCGCGCCACCCACCCAGCGGACGTGTTCTACCTGTCCGCACCGGAGGACCGGCTGCGGCAGTGCGCCGACGCCGGCTTCGTGGACGTGCGGTTCCGGGACCTGACCGAGTGGGCGATCAAGCTGTTCGACGAGCGGCTCAAGGTGATCAAGATCTTCCGCGGCACGGTCGAGCGGCTCTTCGGGGCCACCGAAACCGCGGTGATCGTGGAGACCGTGCTGGCGGCGCGCGCGGAGTTCGAGCGGCGCGTCCTGGTGCCGGCGCTGATCACGGCCCGACGTCCGGGATGACCGACCGCCGACCCCCCGGTCGGCTGCGGTCGCTGCTCGGCCGCGGTGGGCCGCCGGCGACGCGGTCAGCCGCGGTCCAGCCGGCGGAGCAGGAGGGCGGCCGGGACCGCGTACGCGCCGGAGCGGCTGACGTCGGTGGCGATCTCGCGGTCGGAGGACACGACCACGACCGGGCGGCCGGCGGGCTCGGCGGCGACCAGGCGGCGGATCACGTCGTCGGCCGTCTCGCCGGCGGCGCTGAACAGCACGCGCACACCGCGCGGAGCCGGTGGCATCGACGGCGGGCGGGCGGCGCCGTCGAAGACGCAGGTGATCTCGGCGCCGGTGCGGGCGGCGAGCGCGCCGAGGCCTTGGATGAGCCGGTTGCGCTGGGCGACCAGGGGCAGCTCCCCGTAGCCGGACTTGGTGACGTTGTAGCCGTCGACCACGAGGTGCACCCGGGGCAGCCCGAGCAGCCGCTCCAGCATCTCCGGGTCCTCGCCGCGCGGGGCCAGCGCGTCCGGACGCGGCATCGCGGCGGCCACCGCGTCGGCCGGGCGCTCGTCGGTCGGGCTGAGCGCCAGCTCGCGGCGCAGGCCCTGGACGGCGCCGGCGAGCGTGTCGAGCAGCAGCCAGAGCCTGGCCCCGTCGCCCTGTCGCGCCTCCCGGGCGGCCCGGCGGCCTGCCTCGACCGCCTCCTCGGCGTCGGCGAGGCGCTGCCGGAGCCGCCGGATCTCGGCCTGCGCCCGGGAGTCCTCGGCCGCCGCCCGGCGGCGCTCGTCGGTGAGCGCTTCCTCGGCGGCGGCCCGGGCGCGCTCGGCGGCCCGGCGCTGGCCGGTCTGCTCCCGCAGCTGCCGGCGGAGCGCGTCCGCCTCGGCGCGGGCGGCGTCGGAGGCGGCCCGGACCCGCTGGGCGTGGCCGCGGCTCCCGGCCCGCACGGTGGCGAGCTCGGCCCGCAGTCGCTCCAGCTCGTCCTCGCGCGAGCGGCCGCGGGCCTGCGCGGCGGCCTCGTCGAGCGCCGCGCGGGCGCGGTCCACGAGCTCGGTCCAGGAGGGTGGGCGGAGCAGGTACGCGGCGGCCGCGATCTCGACCGGGTCGGCGGCGGCCGGCATCCAGCCGGTGCGGGCGGCCTCGGCGGCGGCCGGTGACTCCTGCTCGAGCTGCTCGGCCGTACGCAGCCGGAAGACCGGGTCCGAGGACAGCCCGGCGGCGAGCGCGGTGCCGGCCAGCCGGGCGCGCTTGGCGGGGGTGAACCGCGCCGCCGCCCGCAGCGGAGCCGGCACGTCGTCCGCCGGCAGCCGGCCGAGCGCGGCGGCGGCGAGCGCCAGCACCCGCTGCCGTACGGCCTCCGGGAGGACCGGCTCGACATCCCCGGGCCGGGTGGCCGCATCGGCCGCCCCGGCCGGCGCGTCCACGCCCGCGGGCGGTTCCACCGCGCCAGCCGTCGACGCCTCGGCGCGCGATCCGTCCGGCTCCGGGGACCGGCCGGCGTCGGCCGACCGGGGCGCGGAGCCGGCCGTCGCGGCCCCGCCGAGCTGGCCGGCCGGCGGGGCGGGGTGATCCACCCGGTCGGGCGCGGCCGCCGGCCGGGCGGTCTCGGTGAGGCGTGGGATCAACCTCACGACTCCGGCGCGCGCAGCGAGCCGGCGGACTCGCCCGGTCGCGCCACCAGCTCCACCTCGTCCAGTCGCCCGCACCAGCGGCAGGTCACGTGCTCCACCGCGTCGGCGAGCACCTCCCGCTCCTCGACCATCGGTTCACCGGCCAGCGTCACGTGCACGTACTCCCGGGCGCGGGTCGAGCGCTGCACGTCGAAGCGGGTCAGGTTCCCGCACAAGGTGCACCGCCAGCGGGTGTCCGGTGTCGGCGCGGGAACGGGCATGCGGCGAGAGTAGCCCGGCGCCCGGACGGGTTCAGCCCGGCGCCCGGACCCGCTCCCGGTACGCCGGCAGCAGCGCCGCGAACCGCTCGTCCCAGTAGACCGGCAGGCCCGACCCGACCAGGGCGCCGAGCGCGTCCAGGTACGCGTGCCACCCGGCCGCCAGCGCCGCGTACTGCCCCAGCGGCAGCCCCCGGTGGTCCAGCACGAGGTCGGTCCCCCCGCCGGCGGCGACGAAGTCGACCCGCAGCACGGTCGGCGGCTCCCCGGCGATGGTCCACTCCCACTCCAGCAGCTCCGGCCGCTTCAGCTCGCGGACCACCAGCTCGGCCTGGTTGTCCGCGCCTTCTGCCCACACCAGCCGGAAGGACGCGCCCGGCTCGACCGGTCCGCCCCGCACGGTGGCGCCCAGCCAGCGGGCGATCCGGTCCGGCTCCGTCCAGGCCGCCCACAGCTCCTCCGGGCTCGCCTGGTAGTGCCGGGCGAACCGCACCGCCCCGCGGTCCCCGTCCCGCCGTACCGTCCCGAAGTCGCTCATCCCGCTCCCTCCGTCGGGGTCCGGCGTCCCCGCCGCACCTCGGTGTCCAGCGCGTCCAGCCGCTGCGCCCAGAACGCGCGCCACGGGCGGAGCCACTGCTCCACCTCGGCCAGCGGCCCGTGGTCGACCGAGTAGACGCGGCGCGGTCCGTCCCCCCGGCTGCGCACCAGCCCGGCCTCCCGCAGCACCCGCAGGTGCCGCGACACGCCGGGCCGGCTGATCCCGAACTCGCCGGCCAGCGACCCCGCCGACCGCTCCCCCGCCGCCAGCAGCTCGAGCAGCCGTCGGCGGGTCGGGTCGGCGAGCGCCTCGAAGACCGGCACCGCCGCAGCGTACCAGCGTGCTTATGTAATTCGCATCTTATGAACTGCGTGACGCGATTTCGTCGGTACCGGCGCCTAGCGTGCTCCTCGTGCGGAGTGCGACGGCCCCCGTGTACGTCCAGGCGGCGTTCGACGAGCTGGACGAGCCCCTGCACGCCGTCACCTTCGTCGTGGTCGACCTGGAGACCACCGGCGGCTCCGCCGAGGACTGCGCGATCACCGAGATCGGCGCGGTCAAGGTGCGCGGCGGCGAGGTGCTCGGCGAGTTCGGCACGCTGGTCGACCCGGGCCGCGGCATCCCGCCGCTGATCTCCGTGCTGACCGGCATCACCGACCTGATGGTCGCCGCCGCGCCGCCGCTGGACGGGGTGCTGGCCGCGTTCCTGGAGTTCGCCGGGGACGCCGTGCTGGTCGCCCACAACGCGCCGTTCGACATCGGCTTCCTCCGGGCGGCCTGCGCGCGGGCCGGCCGGGAGTGGCGGGCACCGCGGGTGGTGGACACCGCCCTGCTGGCCCGCCGGGTGCTGACCAGCGACGAGGTGCCGGACTGCCGGCTCGCCACCCTCGCCGTGCACTTCAGGACCGCGACCCGGCCGGTGCACCGGGCGCTCGCCGACGCGAGGGCGACCGTCGAGGTGCTGCACGGGCTGATCGAGCGGCTCGGCCCGCTCGGCGTCCACTCGCTGGACGAGCTGCGCTCGTTCACCTCGCAGGTCAGCGAGGCGCAGCGGCGCAAGCGGCACCTCGCCGAGCAGCTGCCCGCCGCCCCGGGGGTGTACGTCTTCCGCGACGCCACCGGCCGCCCGCTCTACGTCGGGACCAGCAAGGACATCCGGTCCCGGGTCCGGCACTACTTCGTGGCCAGCGAGCAGCGCTCCCGGATGGCCGAGATGGTCGCGCTGGCCGACCGGGTGGACCCGATCGTCTGCGCCCATGCGCTGGAGGCGGAGGTCCGCGAGCTGCGGATGATCGCCGAGCACAAGCCGCCGTACAACCGGCGGTCCCGCTTCCCGGAGCGCGTGGCGTGGCTGAAGCTGACCGCCGAGCCGTACCCGCGGCTGTCGCTGGTGCGGACGGTGAAGGACGACGGCGGGACCTACCTCGGGCCGTTCGGCTCGCGGCGCTCGGTGGAGCGGGCGATGGCCGCGGTGCACGACGCGCTGCCGCTGCGGCAGTGCACCGACCGGCTGCCGGCGACCGCCGGGTCCGGCGAAGGAAGGACAGCCTGCGCGCTCGCCGAGATGGACCGGTGCGGCGCGCCCTGCGAGGGCCGGATCAGCCAGCAGGAGTACGGCGTGCACGCCGAGATCGTCCGGGCGGCCGTCCAGGGCGACCCGAGGCCGGTGACCGACCCGCTGCTGCGGAAGGTGCAGCGGCTGGCCGCCGCGGGCCGCTTCGAGCAGGCGGCCGCGGTCCGGGACCGGCTGGCCACCTTCGCCCGCGCCTGCGCGCGGGTCCAGCGGATCTCCGCGCTGACCTCGATCGAGCACCTCGTCGCCGCCCGGCCCGACTCCTCCGGCGGGTGGGAGCTGGCCGTCGTCCGGCGCGGCCGGCTGGTCGCGGCCGGCGTGGCGGTACGCGGCGCCGCCGTCCGGCCGTACGTGGCGGCCCTGGTGGCGACGGCCGAGTCGGTGCTGCCCGGAGTGGGCCCGCTGCCGTGCGCGACCGCCGCCGAGACCGAGCGGATCCTGCGCTGGCTGGAGGAGCCCGGCACCCGGCTCGTCGAGCTCGCGGGCGGGACCTGGACCTGCCCGGCCCGCGGCGCCGGTGGCCTCGGCGACCTGCTCGACCACCACGGCGCGCCCACCGACCCGACCGCTGACCGCCGCCGGGTGCGCCCGGTCCCCCGCCCGGCGCGCCCGCGGAGCTGACCGCCGGCGTCCTGCATGCGCCGTCGCCGGCCGAGCACGCCCGCCGGCTGCTCCGGTGGTCACCAGCTTGGTGAACCTGATCATCGACGGGCGACGGGCAGGCCGGCGCCCGCGTCGCCGGGCCCGGGGCGCTAGGGTGACCGGGTGATCACCGCGATTGTGATGGTTACCGCCGCCACCGACAGCATCCCCGAGGTCGCGCAGGCCATCGCGGACCTGGACGGGGTCAGCGAGGTCTACTCGGTGGCCGGCGACGTGGACCTGGTCGCGATCGTGCGGGTGCGCGAGTTCGACCAGGTGGCGGACGTGATCGCCGGCCAGCTGGACAAGGTGTCCGGAGTGCTGGACACCGAGACGCACATCGCCTTCCGGGCGTACTCGCGGCACGATCTGGAGGCTGCGTTCGCTATCGGGTTCAATGATGACGACTGAGCGCTGACGTCCGGTCTTGCTGCGAGGGCAACCGGCCTGGCTCTCGGACTTAGGACAGGCTAACCTGACCCGGTGACCGCCGCCCCCGTCCCGACCGCGCGGACGACGACTGCGGGTGCCGGCTGTGCCACGTTGGCCCGCCAGCTCGGCGAGTCCCCCGAGGGCACCGCGACCCCGATGCGGTCCTGGCTGCTGATCGAGCACCCCGAGGCGTGGTCCCACGACGTGGCCGACCGCGTGCTGCGGACCGCCCTGGCGCCCGCCCGGCTGCACGAGCTCGGCGAGCTTCGCCGCCGGCACGGGCTGCGGCCGCTGCTGGGCCGCCGCCCCGGCTTCCGGGTCGGCCCGCGACCCCGGCGGACCGTGCTGGTCGGCAGCGTGCACCCCGGCCGGCGCTGGCTGGAGCGACTGGAGATCACCGACCTGCGCGAGCTGGCCGACCTCGACCTGGCCGCCGTAGCCGCCGGCACCGGCGGCCTCGGCGAGCCGGTCACCGGCTCGGTCTTCGGCGTGTGCACGCACGGCGCCAAGGACATGTGCTGCGCGACGCTGGGCCGGCCGGTCGCCCGGGCGCTGGCCGACGCGGCGCCCGGGCAGGTCTGGGAGACCACCCACCTCGGCGGTGACCGGTTCGCCGGCAACGTGCTGGTGCTGCCGGACGGCTACCTCTACGGGCACGTCACCGCGGCCAGCGCCGGCCGGGTCGCGGCCGCCGCGGCCGCCGGCCAGGTGCTGCCCGACCTGCTGCGCGGGCGCACCTCGGTGGGCATGCGGGCGCAGGTAGCGGAGATCGCGGTCCGCCGGGTGACCGGGCTGCACGGGCTGGACGAGGTCGAGCCGCTGGGTGGGGACCCGGCGACCGGCCTGGAAGCGGTCCGCGCCGGCGAGCGCCGGATCGGGGTGCGGCTGGGCCGGCACCCGCTCGGCGTGTCCGGGACCAGCCGGTGCGCCGGGTCGACCGCCCCGTGCGCGTACTCGGTCGACGAGCTGGTCGAACTGCCCGGCTAGCGCCGCTTCGCCGCGTCCCGGCTGACCGCGACCCACCGGTCCAGCACGTCCGCCGCCGCCCCGCTGTCCACCGCCGCCGCCGCGCGCCGCATCCCGTCCGCCACCGCCTCCTGCAGCGTCCCGCGCAGCCCGTCGTACGCCGCCAGAGCCGCCCCGGCGTTGAGCAGCACCGCGTCCCGGACCGGCCCGCGGTCCCCGGCCAGCAGCGCCCGCGCCACCCCGGCGTTGTAGGCGGCGTCCGCACCGCGCAGCGCGGCCCGGTCTGCGGGTGGCAGGCCGAGCGCGGCCGGGTCCAGCCGGTCGTCCAGCACCTCGCCGTCGCGCACCACCCAGACCCGCGAGGTGGTCGTGGTGGTCAGCTCGTCCAGGCCGTCGTCGCCGCGGAAGACGACCGCGGTGTCGCCGCGCTCGGCGAGCACCGCCGCCATCACCGGCGCCATCCGCTCGTCGGCGCATCCCACCGCAGCCGCGGACGGCCGCGCCGGGTTGGTCAGCGGGCCGAGGAAGTTGAACGCGGTCGGCACCCCGATCTCCCGCCGGGCGGCGCCGGCATGCCGGAAGCCGGGGTGGAAGACCGGCGCGAAGCAGAACCCGATCCCGACCTCCTCCACGCACCGGGCCACCCCTGGGCCGGCCAGCTCGAGCGACACCCCGAGCGCCTCGACCAGGTCGGCCGCCCCGCACGCGGAGGTCGCCGCCCGGTTTCCGTGCTTCACCACCCGGGCGCCCGCACCGGCGGCCACCAGCGCGGACATGGTGGAGATGTTCACCGTGTGGGCCCGGTCACCGCCGGTGCCGACCACGTCCAGCGCCGGCCGGGGCACCCGTACGGGCGCCGCGTTGGCCAGCATGGTCCGCACCAGGCCGGCCAGCTCGGCCGGGGTCTCCCCCTTCGCCCGCAGCAGCAGCACGAAGCCGGCCAGCTGCGCCGCGGTGGCCTGCCCGGACATCACCTCGCCCATCGCCCAGGCGGTGTCCTCCGCGTCCAGCGACTCGCGGCGGATCAGCCGGCCGAGCACCGCCGGCCAGGTGCGCCGCCCGTCTCCCGGGGCGGTCACGACCGCGCCCTGGGCCGGGTCACGGCTACCGGACCACCGGCAGGGCGCGGGCCCGGTCGCGCAGCAACTGCGCGACCGTCTCCGCGGCGACCACCGGGTCGAGCGGGCGGGCGATGGTGGCGTCGGCGAGCGCCCAGGTGGCCAGCCACCTGTCGTCCCGGCGGCCGAGCAGCACGCAGATCGCCGGGCAGTCGGTGATCTCGTTCTTCAGCTGCCGGCTCAGGCCCATGCCGCCGGTCGGCTGCGCCTCGCCGTCCAGGATCGCGACGTCCACCCCGCCGGCATCGATGCGGGCCACCACCTCGGCCCCGGTCGCGCACTCGACCCACTCGATGCGGCCCAGGTCGGCCGCCGGTCGCCGGCCGACCGCCGTGCGCACCTGCTCCCGCACGGCGGGGTCCTGGCTGAAGACGATCACGGTGGCGGGCGCGCGCGGACCGGTCATGAACCCGATCTTACGGGCCCGCGGCACCGCGGCGGCGACTCCCCGCGGCACCGGCCGGGTGCCGGCTCAGCGGCGCTGCCAGGCCTCCGGGCGCCTCGAAGCGCTGGTCGAGTGGACGAAGCAGTTCGGACCCGGGTTGTACGCCGACAGCCGCTCGCCGCAGACGGCGCACTCGCGCCGGGCGGTGGAGACCTTGCGCACCGCACGCTGGGTGGCGCTGCCGGGACGGGATCCAGAGACCACGTCTTCCGCCTCTCCAGATGCCGCCCCGTCCGGGGCGGCCGGAATCGGACCGGAGGAACTGTAGGGCCGCCGGCAGGAGCGGTCAACGCGGTGGCCGGACCGCCGGTCGGCCGTTCGGCATCTCCGGCTGCCCGCCGCCGGGCGGAGCGGGTGCCGGCCCGCTCGGCCCGCCCGGGCTGCCCTCGGGTGCCGCGGCCGGCCGCGGGCAACGCCTGGGTCGCCCCGCCACGGTACCCACCCGCCGACCGGCGACCGGGCGCCGACCTGCGGGAACACACCCGCACCCCGCCGGGTGCAGCGGCCCCGCCCATGGAATGATGCTGCCGTGACGACGGCGACGTTCGAGGGCGGCAGGGCCCACTCGCTGACCCGGCCCAACATGGTCAGCGTCGGGACCATCGTGTGGCTGTCCAGCGAGCTGATGTTCTTCGCGGCGCTGTTCGCGATGTACTTCACGGTCCGGGCGGCGCACCCGGACGAGTGGCCGATGGAGCCGACCGAGCTCAACGTTCCGTACGCGCTGGTCGTCACCCTGGTGCTGGTCTCCTCGTCGGTGACCTGTCAGTACGGGGTGTTCGCTGCCGAGCGCGGCGACGCGTACGGGCTGCGCCGCTGGTTCATCTTCACCTTCGTGCTCGGCCTGGCCTTCGTCATCGGCCAGGCGAACGAGTACCGCTCGCTCATCGGCGAGGGGACCACGATCTCCGCCACCGGCTACGGGTCGGTCTTCTACCTCACCACCGGGTTCCACGGGCTGCACGTGATCGGCGGGCTGATCGCCTTCATCTTCATGCTGGCCCGCTCGACCATGGGGCGCTTCACCTCCGCCCAGGCCACCAGCGCGATCGTCGTGTCGTACTATTGGCACTTCGTCGACGTGGTGTGGATCGGGCTGTTCACGACGATCTACCTGATCCGGTGACGACCGCAGCCGCCCACCCGCCCGTTGGCCGCGACAGCGAAGGTGTGACCCGATGACGGACCGCCCCTCGACGGAGCAGGGCAGGAGGCTGCCGCGGCGGGTGCGCCGGCGGCTGTCCGGCGCGCTGGCGCTCGGGCTTGCGCTCGGCGCCGTCGGGGTTGGCTACTCGACGGTGGCCGCCGCCGCCGCGCCGAAGGCCCGGTCCGCCTCCGCGGCGCCCGCAGACGACGCGGTGGAGCTGCGCAAGGGCCGCCAGCTGTACGAGCAGGGCTGCATCACCTGCCACGGGCGCAACCTGGAGGGCGAGAAGGACCGCGGCCCGACGCTGCTGGGCGTCGGCGAGGCCGCGGTCTACTTCCAGGTGTCCACCGGCCGGATGCCGGTGGCCAGGCAGGAGGCCCAGGTCGAGCGCAAGGAGCCGAGGTTCACCGAGGCGGAGACGCTGCAGCTGGCGGCCTACGTGCAGTCCGTCGGCGGCGGCCCGGAGCTGCCCACCGGCGACCTGCGCGGCGACGACGCCAACCTGGCCGAGGGTGGCGACCTGTTCCGGCTCAACTGCGCGTCCTGCCACAACTTCGCCGGCCGCGGCGGCGCGCTGTCCGCCGGCAAGTACGCGCCGAGCCTCGACCCGTCCACCGACCGGGTCATCTGGACCGCCATGCTGTCCGGCCCGCAGAACATGCCGTCCTTCAGTGACAACCAGATCACCCCGGAGCAGAAGCAGGCGATCACCAACTACATCCAGACGCTGAAGGAGGAGCGCGACCCGGGCGGCTCGGGCATCGGCCGGCTCGGGCCGCTGCCCGAAGGCCTGGTCGTCTGGGTGGTCGGCATCGGTGCGATCATGTTGATGATCCTGTGGATCGGAGCGAAGTCGTGACCAGCACGGAGCGGCCGCCGGGCCAGCAGCCGGACATCGACCTCGAGGAGCTGGACCGGCTCAGCACGATCGAGCAGTCCAACGTCGGTGCCACCCTCGACGGCGTCACCGTGCTGCACCGCCGCGAGCGCTTCCCGATCCCGGGCACCCGCGCCGAGCGGCGGGCCGAGCGGGCCGTCGCGCTCTGCTTCATCCTCGCCTTCGTCGGCGCGCTCGCCTTCGCCGTCGTCTACCTCGCGGTGCCGTGGCGCTACGGGACCGGCAGCTCCGGCTACGTGTGGTACACGCCGTTGCTCGGCGTCACGATGGGCCTCTCGCTGCTCGGCTTCGGCCTCGGCGCGATCCTCTGGGCCAAGCTGCTCATCACCGAGGAGGAGTCGGTCCAGGAGCGGCACGGCGGCCGGTCCGACGAGCTCGACCGGCGCACCACGGCCGCGCTGCTCAGCGAGGGCTGGGCGATGACCGGCATCGCGCGCCGCTCGCTGCTGCAGCGCACGCTCGGGCTGTCGGTGCTGGCCCTCGGCGCGCTGGCGATCATCCCGCTCGGCGGCCTGGTCAAGAAGCCGAAGGGCGAGCTGTTCCGCACCGGCTGGCGGCAGGGGGTCCGGCTGATGACCGTCGACCGGCGGCTCGTCCGGCCGGGCGACCTGCAGGCCGGCGGCATCGCGACGGTGTTCCCGGCCACCGGCGACGGGCTGACCACCCAGGTCGTCGCGGACTCGGTGGTGCTGCTGATCCGGCTGCGCCCGGGGCAGAAGTCGGTGCCCCGGCCGGGTCAGGAGGACTTCGGCTGGGAGGACTACCTGGCCTACTCCAAGATCTGCACGCACGCCGGCTGCCCGGCCTCGCTGTACGAGCAGCAGACGGGCCGGCTGCTCTGCCCCTGTCACCAGTCCCAGTTCGACCTGTTACAGGATGCTACGCCCGTCTTCGGCCCGGCCGCGCGGCCCCTGCCCAAACTGGCGATCACAGTGGACGACGAAGGATACTTCGTGGCTAAGGGTGATTTCATCGAGCCCATCGGGCCCAGCTTCTGGGAGCGGCCATGAGCCAGACGACCACCGAGCGCAGCAGCCGGAGGATGCCCACCACTCCGCTCGGGAAGGCCGGCGACTGGGCCGACGAACGCTTCACCGGGTCGATGCTCACCCGGCGCGCGCTGAACAAGGTCTTCCCGGACAACTGGTCGTTCATGATGGGCGAGATCGCGCTCTACTCGTTCATCGTCCTGTTGCTCACCGGGACGTACCTGTCGTTCTTCTTCGACCCGTCGATGACCGAGGTGCACTACAACGGCAGCTATTCGCTGCTGCGCGGGGTGGAGATGTCCCGGGCGTACGACTCGACCCTGGACATCTCCTTCGACGTGCGCGGCGGCCTGCTGATGCGGCAGATCCACCACTGGGCCGCGCTGCTCTTCATGGCCGCGATCGTCGTGCACATGTTCCGGGTGTTCTTCACCGGCGCGTTCCGCAAGCCGCGTGAGCTGAACTGGATCATCGGCGTGGCGCTGTTCTGGCT
>JBJMII010000036.1:0-9578 GCA_045806925.1 Mycobacteriales bacterium | reverse complement strand
TCGCCCCGTGGAGCAGAGGTGGCTCTGCTTCGCCCCGTGGAGCAGAGCTGGCTCTGCTTCGCGGGCGGAGGCAGAGACGTATCCAGCTGGGAGACCCCTATCCTCCCGGGCACGGGCGGGACTCGCGGGCGGGGACTAGCAGAGGCCGGCGGCCTGGCACTTCGCCTTGGCCGCGTTGAACACGTCCCGGTCGTCGGTGAAGACGTGCCGCCTGCTCCTGTCGTCATCGAGCACGTAGTAGAGCCACGGCCCGGCCGCCGGCGCCACCGCACCCTGGAAGGACGCGAGGCCCGGGTTGGCGATCGGCGTCGGCGGGAGACCCTTGACCATCCGGTTGTTGTACGGCGTGCGCTTGGCCAGGTCCGCCGCGGACAGTCCGCCGCCGGACCGGCCGAGCCCGTACAGGATCGCCGCGTCGACGCCGAGGTAGAAGTCCCGGTCCAGCCGGTTGTAGATGACCCGCGCGACCTTGGCCCGCTCGTCCACCCGCTGCGTCTCGCGCTCCACCAGCGACGCGACGATGACCAGCTTGTAGGGGTCGAGGCCGACGTCCCCCGCGCGCGCGGACAGCCCGCTGGCGTCGATCTTGTCCTTGTACATGTCGACCATGGCCTTGAGCAGCTGGGCCGCGGTCATGCCGGGCTCGAGGTCGTACGTCTCCGGGAAGAGGAAACCCTCCAGCCGGTCCTTCGCGTACGGCGGCAGGTCCAGCGCCTTGGTGTCCTTCGCCGCCGCCCGCAGGTCGGTGAGCGGGAACGCGGTCTTCTCCGAGATCAGCTTGAGCGTGGACGCGACCGTCAGGCCCTCCGGGACGGTCACCCGGGCCAGCACCCGTGCCACCGGGTCGAGCATCAGCGCCAGCGCCGAGGCGCCGCTCATCTGCTTGTGCAACCGGTACGTCCCCGGCTGGATGGAGACCGAGCGCGGGTCGTCCTTCGCGGCGTTGCGGAACGCGTTCTCACTCTTCACGACGCCCTTGGCGACCAGCGTGGCGGCGATGTCGGTGGCGGTGTCGCCGGGCTGCACCCGGATCAGCACCTCGCCGGTGCCCTGGCCCTGGAAGTCCGGGGTGGTACCGAAGCGGCCGAGCAGCGACCGGCCGCCGTACAGCGCGCCGACGCCGGCGAGGCCGAGCACCAGCAGCAGGACCAGCGGGACGATCAGCCGGCGGCGTCGTCGCCGGCGGCGGTCCGACTCGTACCGGCGGCGGTCCGACCGGCTGGGCCGGGAGTACTGCTCGGGCGGGAAGAACCCGAGATCCTGCGGCGCACGGGTCACGCGGCGCTCCTGCGTCCAGCGGTCACCGCGCCCTCCGGGCGCGGTCCGGGTCACTGCGCCCTCCGGGCGCCGTTCGGGTCACTGCGCCTTCCGGGCGCCGTCGAGCCATCCTTGAAGTATGAGGACGGCGGCCGAGCGGTCAACGACCGAACGTCCCTTACGTCCCCGAGTGCCCGCCTCGGCGAGCCGTCTTGTCGCGGCCACCGTGGTCAGCCGCTCGTCGGACAAACGCACCGGGATCGGGTGGATACGCTCCGCCAGCGCGGCCGCGTACTCGCGGGCGGCGCGGGCGGCCTGACCCCGCCGGCCGGACAGGGCGGTCGGCAGGCCGACGATGACCTCGACCGCCTCCCGGTCCGCGACCAGCCGGGCCAGCCGGGTCAGGTCCGCTCCGCCGCGCGGGTCCCGTGCCAGCGTCGCCAGCGGGGTCGCCAGCACGCCGTCCGGGTCGCTGGCCGCGACCCCGACCCGTACCGTCCCGACGTCCACCCCCAGCCGCACCCCGGCGGTCCACGCCGCGGGCGGTCCCTCCAGGATCGTCGTGGGACCGCCGGGGGCCGCTCGATCCGGCCGGGACGGACCGGTCGCCCGGCCGCCCGGGTCCGCAGCGGGATCGGGGCCGGCCTGGGGGGAGGAGGGCGGGCGAGGAGGGGTGCTCATCTGCCGGAGCCGCTCGCCCGCTGCCCGATGACGTGCTCCACCAGCAGCAGCGCCTCGGGGATCCGGTCCGGCTCGGTCCCCCCACCCTGCGCGACGTCGTCCCGGCCGCCCCCGCGGCCGCCCACCGGCGCCGAGATCGCCCGAACCACCTCGTTCGCCGACAGCCCGCGAACCCGGGCCGCCTCGTTCGTCCCGACGACGAAGGAGACCCGCTCGTCCGCCCGGGAGAACAGCGCCACCACGCCCGGCCGCCCCGGGTCGAGCCGGCCCCGCACGTCCAGCGCCAGCGTCCGCAGCTCCGCGCCGCCGAGCCCGCCCGCCACCTCAGCGGCGGCCACCGCGACCCCGGCGACGTCCCGTGCCGCCGCCGCCAGCGCCCCCGCACCGGCCAGCACCGACTCCGCGCGCAGCCGCTCCAGCTCCTTCTCCGCGGTCCGCAGCCGGTCCACCAGCGACTGCACCCGCTCCGGCACCTGGTCCGCCGGCGCCTTCAGGGCGTCCGCGAGGCCGGAGACCAGCAGGTGCTCCCGGGCCAGGAAGCGGAACGCGTCCAGCCCGACCAGCGCCTCCACCCGCCGCACGCCGGCGCCGATGGACGACTCGCCGAGCAGCTTGACCATGCCGATCAGCGACGAGTGCGCCACGTGGGTGCCACCGCACAGCTCCCGCGAGTAGTCGCCGATCTCGACCACCCGCACCTCGTCGCCGTACTTCTCGCCGAACATCGCCAGCGCGCCGATCCGCTTCGCCTCGTCCTGCGAGGTGAGGAACGCGTGCACGTCGAGGTCGCGGGCGAGCACCTCGTTGACCTCGTCCTCGACGTCGGCGAGTACCGCCGCCGGCACCGCGGAGGGTGCGGAGAAGTCGAACCGCAGCCGGCCCGGCGCGTTCAGCGAGCCCGCCTGCGCCGCGCCCTCCCCCAGCGCCGCGCGCAGCGCCGCATGCACCAGGTGGGTGCCGGAATGGCTGCGGGATACAGACCGCCGGCGGTCGGTGTCGACCGCGGCGTACACGTCGTCGCCCGGCCGGACCGCGCCGGACAGCACCCGGGACCGGTGCACGATCAGCCCCGGCACCGGCTGCTGCACGTCCACCACCTCGAGCTGCGCGTCCCGGGCGCCGGACCGCACCGCGATCCGGCCGGTGTCCGCGAGCTGTCCACCGCCCTCCGCGTAGAACGGGGTGACGTCGAGCACGACCTCGACCTCGGCGCCCTCCCCCGCCTCCGCGATCGCCTGCCCGCCGGCGAGCAGGCCGGTGACCCTGGCCTCCCGCTCCGCCTCCACGTACCCGGTGAACCGCGAGGTGCCCGCCTGGTCCAGCACCCCCCGGTACGCCGACCCGGCGGAATCGCCCAAGCCGCCGGTCTTGCGCGACAGCGCGTCCGCCTTCGCCCGCTGCCGCTGCTCGGCCATCAGCCGCCGGAAGCCGTCCTCGTCGACGGACAGCCCCTGCTCGGCCGCCATCTCCAGGGTCAGGTCGATCGGGAACCCGTACGTGTCGTGCAGCTGGAACGCCTGGTGCCCGGGCAGCGTGCGGCCGCCGGACGAGCGGACCGCCTTGACCGCGCCGTCGAGGATCGTGGTGCCCGCACGCAGCGTCTGCGCGAACGCTTCCTCCTCCGCATACGCGTACGTGGAGATGCGGCCGAAGTCGGTGGCGGCCTCCGGGTAGGACGGCGCCATCGCGTCCCGGGAGACCGGCAGCAGCTCGGGCAGCACCGGGCCGTCGTGGCCGAGCAACCGGACCGAGCGGATCACCCGGCGCAGCAGCCGGCGCAGCACGTAGCCGCGGCCCTCGTTGGACGGGGTGATCCCGTCCGCCATGATCATCAGGCCGGACCGGACATGGTCCGCGACCACCCGCAGCCGGACGTCCGCGACTGGTCCATCGGCGGGTCGATCCCCGTACCGGCGGCCGGTCAGCTCCGCCGCCCGCTCCAGCACCGGGAAGACCTCGTCGATCTCGTAGAGGTTGTCCACGCCCTGCAGCAGGTACGCCATCCGCTCGACGCCCATGCCGGTGTCGATGTTCTTCGCCGGCAGCTCGCCGAGGACCGGCCAGTCCTCCTTGCCCGGCCCCGGCCCCCGCTCGTACTGCATGAACACGAGGTTCCAGACCTCGAGGAAGCGGTCCTCGTCGACCACCGGGCCGCCGTCCGGACCGTGCTCCGGGCCGCGGTCGTAGTAGATCTCCGAGCACGGACCGCACGGCCCGGGCACGCCCATGGACCAGAAGTTGTCCGCCTTGCCGCGGCGCTGGATCCGCTCCGCCGGCAGCCCGATCACCCGGTGCCAGATGTCGTACGCCTCGTCGTCCTCGACGTAGACGGTCGCCCACAGCCGGTCCGGCTCGAAGCCGAAGCCGCCGTCGCGCTGGGAGGTGGTGAGCAGCTCCCAGGCCGCGGTGACGGCGCCTTCCTTGAAGTAGTCGCCGAAGGAGAAGTTGCCGGCCATCTGGAAGAACGTGCCGTGCCGGGTGGTCCGGCCGACCTCCTCGATGTCGAGGGTGCGCACGCACTTCTGCACGCTGGCCGCGCGCGGCCAGGGCGCGGGGGCCTCCCCCTGCAGGTACGGCTTGAACGGGACCATGCCCGCGTTCACGAACAGCAGCGTCGGGTCGTCCACGATCAGGCTCGCGCTGGGCACCACGGTGTGCCCGTTCTCCTCGAAGTAGCGCAGGAAGCGCTCCTTGATCTCCGCCGTCCTCACCGGAAGTCCTCGGGTCTCGCGCCGAGCCGGCCGTCGATGCCGGTGCCCTCCAGCAGCTCGGACTCCCGCTCGGACATGCCCTCGCGCACCTCGTCCGCGAAGTCGCGCAGCGCGTCGGCGACGCCCTGCAGCGAGCCGGTCAGGCCGCGCGGGGACAGCGAGTGGGCGGCGCTGGTCAGCCTGCGTACCACGAGAGCACCCACCGTGATCCCCAGCGCCAGCCAGAACAACCGCTTCACCGCTGCAGCCTCCGCTCGTCCGTCGGGACCGCCACCCGGTCCCCTGCCTCCATGGTGCGCCCCGGCGCGACGGCGTTTCCCGGCGGCCGGCGCCGCGACCGCGCCGGTCCCGCCGGGCTCACATCCCGGCCCGGCGGGCGGCGCGCCGGGCCCGCCGGTCGGCCTTCGCCGCGTCCTTGGCCGCCTTCTCCGCCTCGACCCGGCGCCGGTTCTGCGCGGCGCGCCGGATCCCGTAGGAGAACGCGGCGACCTTGATCGCCGGGCCGCCCAGCGTGGTGGCGAAGACCGACGTCAACGCGGCGGCGTTGCTGGAGACGGCCTGCGCGTTCTGGGTGATGCCCTCGACCCGCTCGAGCTCCTTGTTCACCTGCTCGACGGTGGTCGCGGCGCCGGCCAGCAGCGGCTGGGCGCCCTCGTGCGCCTTGCGGATGGCCAGCGTCGCCTCGTCCAGGGTCCGGCCGAGCTTGAGGATCGGGACGGCCAGCAGCAGCACGAGCAGCACGAACGCGAGGGCCGCGACGAGCCCTGCCCACTCCCCACCGGACACGAGCGCTCCTTCACCAGGCTCCGGTCCCCGACCAGGCCGGAGGACCCGCAGACCTTACAGCGGGGTGCCCCACCGGCGGACCGGTGGGGCACCCGAACCTGCAGGTGGAACCGACCTACCCGGCGACCTCCACGAAGGTCCCGCCGGCGCCGACGGTGCCGGCGCCGAACGAGACCCGGCCCAGGTACCGCTGGCCGGCGGTCAGCCCGGTCCACGACGCGGTGACCGTGACCGGCTCGCCCGCCTGCACGGCCTGGCTGGCCGGCGTGGCGGTGAGGTTGCCGTTCGCGGTGCCGTCGAGCGCCCACAGGTAGGTGGGCACCACGACGCTGGTCTGGCCCTGCGCCGCGCCGAAGAGCACGACGTACAGGTCATAGCTGCCCGCGGTCGGCTTGAGGAGCTGGATCCGCTCCTCGGCCGAGCTGCCGCCGCTGCTGGCGACCAGCGTGGACGTACCCGCCCGGTACAGGTAGAGGTCCACGTCGGTGCCGGTGGGGAAGTCGGCGTCGAAGGTGGCCTGCCGGGCGGCCGTGGTGCCGGCCGGGATCGTCAGCGTCTCCTTCGCCGTCCGGGCGCTCACCGCCGGCGCGTTCGAGTCGAAGCCCGGCCCGGTCGGCTGCAGCGTCGGCGCCCGCCGGTCGGCCGCGACCAGCCCGTCGACCGCCGTCGTCAGCGTGCCGGTGAAGCCCGGCGTCACCGAGATCGGCGCGGAGCCGGACGTGCCCGTCCCCCGCACGTCGGCCGGCGCCGCCGCCGCCACCGGCCGGACCACCAGCTGGCTGCGCACGGTGGACGCGCCGTCGACCCAGGTGAGCGACCCGAACGCGTACCTGTCGAAGGTGGCGGTCGTCCGCGTGAAGGTGACCTGGTAGCTGGCCGTGCCCCCGGTCGGGATCACCAGGCGGGTCGGCGAGACCGACACCGACACCCCGGCCGGCGCGCTGACCTGCGGCCGGTAGAGCCCCGCCGCCCCGCTGACGTTGGTGACCGTGCGGGTCACCGTCTGCTTGCCGGCCAGCGCGCCGATCGCGATGTTCGGCTGGTTGAGGTCGCTCGGGTCGATCCGGCCGTACGTGGCGCAGGAGCTGCCGCTCGCCGAGAGCTGCCCGACGCCGCAGAGGTAGCGGATCCAGTCGACCGAGGTGCTGTCGTACACCAGCCCCGGGTCGGTGGCCGTGTTCGGCGTGACGTGGCCCGAGCCGTACTCGAACGGCCCGGCCGGGCCGCCGCTGTCGGTGCTGATCGGGGCGCCCGTGTTGTCGGTCTGGCTGGCGGTGGTCATCAGTGCCGACTTGACCGCCATCGGCGACCAGTCCGGGTGCGCCTGGATCACCAGCGCGCCCAACCCGGCGATGTGCGGGCTGGACATCGAGGTGCCGGAGACGAGGTCGTAGAGCCGGCCGTCGTGACCGGCCGGCGACACGCCGGCGATGATGTCCACACCCGGCGCCATGATGTCCGGCTTGAGCAGGTCACCGCCGCCGGACAGGGCCGGCCCGCGGGAGGAGAAGGCGGCCACCTGCGGCGCCTTCACGCCGAGCTGCTGCTGCCCGGCGCCCAGCGACGCGGTCGGCGCCGCGGTGCCGTTCACGTACGCCTTGATCGCCGCACCCGAGACCTCGTCCACGTGCACCGTCGGCACGTAGTGGACGTCGGCGTTCAGCGAGTTGGGCGACACGTTGGCCAGCACCATGCCGACACCGCCGACCCGCTTGACCTCACGGCTCTTCGCGGTCCGGTCGTTGACCCCGCGGTCGCAGACGACGATCTTGCCCGCGGCCAGAGCGGGGTCGAGCGCGCCCTCGAAGCAGAGCCGGGCGCTCGCCGCCGGGGTGCCGGCCAGGGCGAGCGAGGTGCTCAGCGCGATCGGCGAGCTGGGCACCGCCGGGCCGAGGCCCACCCCGGTGTACGTGCTGCCGTTGCCCAGGGTGACCGACTTGACGGCCTTGCGGTCCAGCGTGCCGGCCGCGACCGAGGTGAGCCAGGGGCTGTTGTGCGCCACCGTGCTCGCCGCCGGGCCGCTGTTGCCGGCCGAAGTGGCGATGAAGACGCCCGCGTCGGCGGCCCCGAAGAAGGCCACCTCGACCGGGTCGACCGAGCTGGTCCGGCTGCCGGAGATGGAGAAGTTGATGACGTCGACGCCGTCGGTGGTCGCGTCCTCGATCGCCTGCACGCTGTCGGAGGTGTAGCAGCCGGCCTCCGGCTCGGTGCGGCCCCAGCAGATCTTGTAGGTGGCTATCCGGGCGGCCGGCGCCATCCCGCTCGCCGTGCCGAAGTCCTGGCCGGCGATGCTCACCGGGACGCCGTAGTCGCCGGCTGCGGTGGTGGAGGTATGGGTGCCGTGGCCGTCCGCGTCGCGCGCGGACAGGTACTCGTACGGGAAGACGGTCTTGATGTCGCCGATCCCGGCCGTGACGCCGGCGGTGTAGTAACGGGCGCCGACCACCTTGTTGGTGCAGTCCGTGGCGTCCCACTGCTCGCCGGTCTGGCAGGTGCCGGAGAACCGCCGAATCGCGTGCGGCCGGTCCAGTGGCGCGACCGAGGGCGACTCGGGCCACAGGCCGGTGTCGAGGCTGCCGACGACGACGCCGTCACCGGCCTTGCGCGGGCCGTCGAGCTGCGCCCAGAGGCCGACGTCCGGCTTGGTGAGGCCGAGGAACTCCGGCGTCCGGGTGGTGTCGAGCTTGCGCCGCTCGTCCTTCAGCACGGCCTTGACACCGGGGGTACGGGCGAGCTTGGCCGCGTCCGCCGTCGTCATCTGCGCGGCGAAGCCGTTGAAGGTCACCGAGTACTGGTGCAGGCGGTGCGCGGTGGACACCTGCCTGAGCACACCGTCCTGGCGCTGCCGGAGGTAGCCGCGGTAGCGGCTGACGGCCGGCGCAGCCGGGTCCAGCTTGCCGCGCGCCGGCTTCGTCCGAGCGTAGCCCGGCACGCCGCCGGTGTAGCTGGCGGCCGGCGCGTCGGCCAGCTGCACGAGGTACGTCGCGGTGGCGCCGGCGGCCGGCGCCGGCGCCGCGGCCGCCGGTCCCAGGGTGGCTAGGCCGACGATCAGCCCGGCGGTGCCGAGCACGGCGAGCGCCTGGTTGCGCCGCCGGGAAAGGGGAGGTGCCAACGGTGGTCCTTCCATGCGGGTGGCCGGCGACCGCGCACCTGCAGCCGGCCCCCGGCCGGCGAACGGGTGCAGTGGTCCCCCCGCCGCTCGGGCGAGCGGCGACCGGCGCCGGGCAGGGACCGCTCGGCGCCGTGACCCGACTAATTAGCTGACGGAACGGGTGAACACCAGCGATTCGCCCGAACCGGGACCCGAATGGAGTAACGTGGACAGCCAATCCACCCGGTCGGAGTAGAGCCGCCCGCCGCGCGTGCCCGCGGACGCTGCGGCCGGCCGAGGGCGGTGCCGGGGGGCGCCGAAGGAGTCAGGCCCATGCCTTCATGGCGATGTCGAGCGTCCAGATGCCGACGTCGGTCGTCTTGGCAACGCGGCCTTTTCCCAGCTGCGAGATGTGGACGAGCCCATCCTTGGCGCCGTAGAAATTGACAAAGGCGCCAAAGTCGACGGTCTTCACGACCGTGCCGTCGTAGATCATGCCGACTTCCGGATCCGACGCGATCGATTTGATCCAGTTGATCGCCGCCTTGATCGAGTTCGCATCGGAGGAAGCGACTTTCACGGTTCCGTCGTCCTCGATGTTCACCTTGGCGCCAGTCTTCTCGACGATCTCGCGGATGACCTTGCCGCCGGTGCCGATCACTTCGCGGATCTTGTCGGTCGGGATTTTCAAGGTCTCGATGCGCGGCGCGAATTCGCCGAGCTCTTCGCGCGCGCCGGTGATCGCTTTCGCCATCTCGCCAAGGATGTGCAGGCGCCCGTCGCGCGCCTGACCGAGCGCCACGCGCATGATCTCTTCAGTGATGCCGGCGATCTTGATGTCCATCTGCAGCGACGTGATGCCCTGGTCGGTGCCGGCGACCTTGAAGTCCATGTCGCCGAGGTGATCCTCGTCGCCGAGAATGTCGGAAAGCACTGCGAAACGCTCACCTTCGAGGATGAGGCCCATCGCGATGCCTGCCGTCGGACGCTTCAGCGGAACGCCCGCGTCCATCAGCGACAGCGAGGCGCCGCAGACCGTCGCCATCGACGAC
>JBJMII010000035.1:0-17847 GCA_045806925.1 Mycobacteriales bacterium | reverse complement strand
CAGGCCGAGCGCGGAGGCGACCCGCGCCCGCCCGGACAGCGCCCGGGTGGCGGCGCCGGCCGCCCGGCGGACCGCGCCCGTCCCCGGCGCGGCGCCGCCGGCCGGCTCCTTGCCCAGCCCGGCGGCGACCACCAGCGGCACCGCCACTGTGCCCGCTGTGCCCGCTGTGCCCACCGTCGCCACCTTGACCACCTCATCCTCGGCGCCGGTGGCGCCGAGTGCGGTGAGCGCGTCGAGCAGCCGGCCGCCCAGCGCCTCGTCGGCGATCTCGGCCCCCGGGGCGAGCCGGACCCCGTCCGGCACCGAGAAGATGCCCACGACCAGCGCGTCTGCGGTCAGCCCGGCAACGGTCGGCGGGGCGAAGGTCAGCTCGGCCACAGTGCTCCGTTCGGGTCGCGGGGTCCGGGCGATGCTATGCCCGCACCCGCACTGGAAGACTGCGCGCATGACGGATCTGCTGCACTCGCCGCTGCATGCCCGGCACGTCGCCCTCGGCGCGAAGCTCGCCGACTTCGGCGGCTGGGAGATGCCGATCGAGTACGGCGCGTCCGGCGGCGGCGTGCTCAAGGAGCACGCCGCGGTCCGGGAGGCGGTCGGCGTCTTCGACGTCTCGCACCTCGGCAAGGCACGGGTCCGGGGCGAGGGCGCCGCCGACTTCGTGAACCGGTCGCTGACCAACGACCTCGGCCGGATCCGGCCCGGCAAGGCCCAGTACACGCTGTGCTGCGACGACGCGACCGGCGGCGTGGTGGACGACCTGATCGCCTACTACTTCGCCGACGACCACGTCTTCCTGATCCCGAACGCGGCGAACACGGCCGAGGTGGTCCGCCGGCTGGCCGCGGCCGCCCCGGACGGGGTGACCGTCACCGACGAGCACCACGACTTCGGGGTGCTGGCCGTGCAGGGACCGCGCTCGGCCGAGCTGCTCGACCGGCTCGGCCTGCCGTACCAGCACGACTACATGAGCTACACGGTGTCCAGGTGGTCCGGCGAGGAGCTGGTGGTGTGCCGGACCGGCTACACCGGCGAGCACGGGTACGAGCTGCTGCCGCCGGCCGGGCAGGCCGGCGCGCTCTGGGACGCGCTGCTGGACGCCGGTGCCGACCTGGGCGTCCGGCCGTGCGGCCTGGGCGCGCGGGACACGCTGCGCACCGAGATGGGCTACCCGCTGCACGGGCAGGACCTGTCGCTGCGGATCACCCCGGTGCAGGCCCGCTCCGGCTGGGCGGTCGGCTGGAAGAAGCCCGCGTTCTGGGGCCGGGACGCCCTGGTGCGGGAGCGGGAGGCCGGGCCGGCCCGGCTGCTGTGGGGGCTGCAGGCGCTCGGGCGCGGCATCCCGCGGCCGCACCTGCCCGTCCTCGCCGGCGCCGCCAAGGTCGGCGAGGTGACCAGCGGGACGTTCTCGCCGACGCTGCGCACGGGGATCGGGCTGGCGCTGCTGTCCACCGCCGCCGGGATCGGCGAGGGCGACGAGGTGGTGGTGGACGTCCGCGGCCGGCCGGTGCCGGTGCGGGTGGTCAAGCCGCCGTTCGTGCAGCCGCACACCCGCTGACCCGCCTCAGGCCGGGCGGATGCCACCTCAGGCCGGGCGGATGCCCGCCTCGGCCAGCGTGGCCATCTCGGCACAGGACCGGACCGCGGCCCGCAGCAGCGGCAGCGCCACCAGCGCTCCGGTGCCCTCCCCGAGCCGCAGGCCGAGCTCGAGCACCGGCTCCAGCCCGAGCTCGGCCAGCGCGATCCGGTGCGCCGGCTCCGGCGAGCGGTGCCCGGCCAGCCACCAGCCCGGCGCGACCGGAGCCACCGACCGGGCCAGCAGGGCCGCGGCGGCGGACAGCACGCCGTCCAGCAGCACCGGCGTGCGCCGGACCGCGGCCTGCACCAGGAAACCGGCCGTCGCGGCCACGTCCGCCCCGCCCGCGACCGCGAGCAGCGCGATCGGGTCGCCGGCGAACGGACGGGCCCGGCGCAGCGCGTCCCGGACGGCCACGATCTTGCGCATCCAGGTCACGTCGTCGATGCCGGAGCCGCGGCCGGTCACCTTGACCGGCTCGGTCCCGGTGAGCGCGGCGACCAGCACCGCGGCCACGGTGGTGTTGCCGATGCCCATGTCGCCGGGGACCAGCAGGTCCGCGCCGCCGTCCACCTCCTCGTCCGCGATGGCCGCGCCGGCGGCGAAGGCCTGCTCCGCCTCGGCCACCGTCAGCGCGTCCTCCCGGTCGACCCGGCCGCTGCCGCGGCGCACCTTGTGCCCGCTCACCTCGGCCGGGGTGTCGGCGTCCACGCCGAGGTCGGCCACCCGGACGGTGGCGCCGGCGGCGTCGGCCAGCACGGTCACCGCCGCGCCGCCGCGCAGGAAGACCTCGACCATCCGGGCGGTCGCCGGCACCGGGTACGCCGAGACGCCGGCCGCGGCCACCCCGTGGTCGGCGGCGAAGACCACCACCCGGGCCCGCTGCGGGTCCCGCGGCGGGCAGCCGCCCTGGGCGCCGGCCAGCCAGGCGGCGAGGTCCTCCAGGCGGCCGAGCGACCCCGGCGGCTTGGCGAGCGTGGCCAGCCGGGAACGGGTCGCCGCGGCCGCCTCCTCGTCCGGCGGCTCCACCCGGCGGGAGAGCTCGTCGAGGTCGAGCGGTGCGGTCAAGGCGGTCCTCCGTCGGTCCGGGCCGGGACGGTACCCGACCGGGCGGGAGCCGGCCGGTAGCCTGCCGGGCGTGACGTGGAGCTGGCGCTACCAGGACGCGCAGGGCCAGGACGTGCCCGGGCCGCCCGGGGCGGCCTCGGCGGAGACCTTCGCCACCAGGGGCGACGCGGAGTCGTGGCTGGGCGAGGCCTGGCGCGACCTGCTCGCGGCCGGCGTCGAGCAGGTCGCGCTGGTCGAGGGCGACCGGGTGGAGTACGCGATGCCGCTCACCCCGGCTGACCCCGGCTGACCCCGCCGGTCAGCCGGTCAGCGCCGGGTCCCGGACCACCACCTCGCCGAGGATCTCGTCGATCCGCCGCAGCACCCCGGGCTCCAGCTGGACGCCGGCGGCCTTGACGTTCTCCACCACCTGCTCCGGCCGGGTGGCGCCGATGATCGCCGCGGCGACGTTGTCGTTGTGCAGGACCCAGGCGATGGCCAGCTGGGCCATCGACAGCCCGCAGTCCCCGGCCACCGGCCGCAGCCGCTGCACCCGCTCGAGCACCCGGTCCTCGAGCATCCGCCGGATGAAGGTCGAGCCGGTCGGGTCGGTCGCCCGGGAGCCCTCCGGCGGCGACTGGCCGGGCTGGTACTTCCCGGTCAGCACGCCCTGCGCGATCGGCGACCAGACGATCTGGCCGATGCCGAGCCGCTGGCAGGTCGGCACCACCTCGGCCTCGATGACCCGCCACAGCATCGAGTACTGCGGCTGGTTGGAGATCAGCGGCACCCGCAGCTCGGTCGCCAGCGCCGCGGCGTCGGTGATCTGCTGGGCGGTCCACTCCGAGACACCGACGTGGACCACCTTGCCCTGCCGGACCAGGTCCGCGTACGCCAGCATCGTCTCCTCGAGCGGCGTGCTGCGGTCGAAGCGGTGCGCCTGGTAGAGGTCGAGGTGGTCGGTGCCGAGCCGGCGCAGCGACGCCTCGCAGCTCTCCAGCAGGTGCTTGCGGCCGAGGCCGCGGTCGTTCGGCCCGGGGCCGGTCGGCCAGTACGCCTTCGTGAACAGCTCGTAGCTCTCCCGCCGGACGCCCTGCAGCGCCCGGCCGAGCACGGACTCGGCCCGGGTGCCGGCGTAGACGTCCGCGGTGTCGAAGGTGGTGATGCCGGCGTCCAGGGCGGCCCGGACGCATGCGCGCGCGGCGTCCTCCTCGACCTGGCTGCCGTGGGTGATCCAGTTGCCGTAGGCGATCGCGCTGACGGACAGGCCGCTGCGGCCGAGTCGACGGAACTCCACCGGCCGAGCCTAGACCCGGTTGCCGACCGGGACCTGGGGCTTCGGCGCCCGCCAGCGGCGGACCATGGTCCCCCGGCTGATCCCGTAGACGAGCAGCGACCGCATCGGCTGGGTGGTGTCCGGGAAGCGCTGCCGGACCAGCTTGCGGATCCGGAAGCCGAGCACGAACGAGTCCACCACCAGCAGGAACAGCACGGTCAGCCAGAGGCTGGTGGCGACTGCCTTCAGCTGGAGGTTGGGCACGAAGATGCTGGCCGCGTAGACCAGCGCCATCAGCAGGAAGAGCACCCCGATGTTGCGCCGCGAGTCGACGATGTCCCGGACCAGCCGGCGCTCCGGCCCGCGGTCGCGCGCGAGCAGGAAGCGCTCGTCGCCGGCGCGCATCCCCTCGCGCTGCTCGGCGCGCCGGTCCGAGCCCTGCTCGCGGGCCCGCCGGTACGCCTCGCGGCGGGTCTTCGGCGGCGGCGCGACCGGCCCGGTGCGGCGGCGCTGGGCCTCCCGCCGGCGCGGCGTCGGCTTGCCCTTGCCGGGCGTCCGCCGCGGGTCGCGCGCGTCCGCGGAGCCGGCCGGCTCGGCCCGCTCGACGGCGGCCGGGGGATCGCTCCGGCGGCGCAGCAGCCTCACCTCGCTGACCCTAGGGCATGGCGGGGCGCGGCCGGTCAGGGGAGCGCGAGCATCTCCTGGAGCGCGGCCCGGGCGTGCCGCGCGGTCTCCGGCGGCACCGTGACCTGGTTGACCACCCGGCCCGCGGCCAGCGACTCCAGCGTCCAGACCAGGTGCGGCAGGTCGATCCGGTTCATCGTCGAGCAGTAGCAGACGGTCCGGTCCAGGAAGACCACCGTCTTGTCCGGGTGCCGGGCCGCCAGCCGCCGCACCAGGTTGAGCTCGGTGCCGACCGCGAAGGCGGCGCCGGCCGGCGCCCGGTCCACCGTCCGGATGATGAACTCGGTCGAGCCGACCAGGTCGGCGGCGGTGACCACGTCGTGCCGGCACTCCGGGTGCACCAGGACCTGGACGTCCGGGATCCGGGCCCGTACGTCGTCCACCGACTCCCGGCGGAAGCGGCCGTGCACCGAGCAGTGCCCGCGCCAGAGGATCATCCGGGCGGACCGCAGCCGGTCGGCGGTCACCCCACCGCCCGGCTTGTGCGGGTCGAAGAGCACGCAGTCGTCCATCGACATGCCCAGCTCCAGCACCGCGGTGTTGCGGCCGAGGTGCTGGTCCGGCAGGAAGAGCACCTTCCGCCCGCCGCGGGGGCCGAAGGCCCAGTCCAGTGCGCGCCGCGCGTTCGACGACGTGCAGACCGTGCCGCCGTGCCGGCCGGTGAAGCCCTTGATCGCGGCAGAGGAGTTCATGTACGTCACCGGCACGGTCGCGGCCGCGACGCCGGCGTCGGCCAGCACGTCCCAGGCCTCCTCGACCTGGTCGAAGGTGGCCATGTCGGCCATCGAGCAGCCGGCGGCCAGGTCCGGCAGCACCACCCGCTGCGACTCGGCGGTGAGGATGTCCGCGCTCTCGGCCATGAAGTGGACGCCGCAGAAGACGATGAACTCCGCCTCCGGCCGGGCCGCGGCCCGCTGCGCGAGCTTGAACGAGTCTCCGGTGACGTCGGCGAACCGGATCACCTCGTCCCGCTGGTAGTGGTGGCCGAGCACGAAGGCCCGGTCGCCGAGCACGGCCCGCGCGGCCGCGGCCCGCTCGACCAGCGTCGGGTCGGAGGCGGCCGGCAGCGCGCCCGGGCAGTCGACGCCCCGCTCGGAGTCCGGGTCGGCGCGCCGGCCGAGCAGCAGCAGCGCGAGCGGGGTCGGGGTCACGTCCTCGACCGTGGTCATCGGCACATCCTCCAGGCAGGCGGGCATCCGGACCAACGCCGCGCGCGCCCGGTTTCCGGCAGCGCGGCGAGGTGATGCTCGTCACCGCGCCGGGTCCGGCAGACTGACCGCCGTGCGGGTCGTGCTGGCACCGGACTCCTTCGGCGGGACGATGTCCGCGGTCCAGGCCGCGGAGGCGATGGCCGCCGGCTGGCAGCGGACCGCGCCGGGGGACGAGCTCGAGCTGCGGCCGTTCTCGGACGGCGGGCCGGGCTTCGTCGACGTGCTCGGCTCGGTGCTGGACGGCCAGGTGCTGCCGGTGCCGACGACCGACCCGCTCGGCCGGCCGGCGGTCGGCGCGGTGCTGCTCGACGGCGACACCGCGTACGTGGAGTCCGCCCAGGCCACCGGCCTGCACCTGCTGACCTCGGCAGAGCGGGACCCGCTGCGGACCACCACCGCCGGGCTGGGCACGCTGCTCGCGGCGGCGGTCGAGTGCGGTGCGCGGACCGTGGTGGTCGGCCTCGGCGGGTCGGCCACCAACGACGCCGGCGCCGGCATGCTGGCCGCGCTCGGGGTGGACCTGCTGGACGCCGGCGGCTCGGCGCTGCCGCCGGGCGGGCTGGCGCTGGCTGCGCTGGACCGGGTCGAGGGCGCGCCGCAGCTGCGCGGCGCCCGCCTGGTCGCGGCCACCGACGTGGACAACCCGCTGTGCGGGCCGCACGGCGCCACCGCGGTCTTCGGCCCGCAGAAGGGGCTGCGGCCGGCGGACACCGGGCGGCTGGACGCCGCGCTGGCCCGCTGGGCCGAGGTGGTCGAGCGGGACCTGCCCGGCGTGCCGGCGGGGCTGGCGGAGCTGCCCGGGGCGGGCGCGGCCGGGGGGCTCGGCGCCGCCTTCTTCGCGCTCGGCGGCACCCGGCGGCCGGGCTTCGAGCTGGTCAGCGACGCGGTCGGGCTGCCGGCCGCGCTGGAGCGGGCCGACCTGGTGGTCACCGGCGAGGGGTCGTTCGACGCCCAGTCGCTGCGCGGCAAGGTCGCGAGCGGGGTCGCGGCGGCGGCCGCCGAGCGCGCGGTGCCGTGCCTGGTGCTGGCCGGCCAGGTCTCGGTGGGGCGGCGGCAGGCGGCCGCGGCCGGCGTGGCGGCCGCGTACTCGGTGGCCGAGCAGGCCGGCTCGGTCGAGGAGTCGCTGCGCCGGCCGGCGGACCGGCTGGCCGACCTGGCCGCCCGGGTGGCCGGCCAGTGGAGCCGCTGAGCGCCCGGCGCGGGTACGGGCGCACCGGCGGCCCCGCGACGTACCATGGGGAAGACCGGTGCCCCGGCGGGCGTTGGCCTGCCGGAGGCGATCCGAGGCGAGTGGGAGATTGACCGTGTCAGTGGATGCGACCACCGAGGTCCAGAAGTCCGTGATCCTCACCGACGGTGCGGCGACGAAGGTGAAGGCGCTGCTGGACCAGGAGGGGCGGGACGACCTCCGGCTGCGGATCGCGGTGCAGCCGGGCGGCTGCTCCGGCCTGCGTTACTCGCTGTTCTTCGACGAGCGGTCGATCGACGGCGACCAGGTCAGCGACTTCGGCGGCGTCGAGGTCGTGGTGGACCGGATGAGCGTGCCCTACCTGACCGGCGCGACCATCGACTTCGTCGACACCATCGAGCGGCAGGGCTTCACCATCGACAACCCCAACGCGGGCAGCTCGTGCGCCTGCGGGGACTCCTTCAGCTAGGTCCCCCGAGCGGCTGGGCAGGGGCCGCGCCCGGACACCGGGCGCGGCTCCTGCGCTGCCCGGTGCCGGATTCGGCGGCCCTGCCGGTAGCCTGGGTGGGGTCGCGCCAGGCGCGGCCGGGCTCTTTCCAGCACCTTCCCCGATGCGGAGACCAGCGCCGTGCCCATCGCCGTGACCGGCTCGATCGCGACCGACCACCTGATGCACTTCCCGGGTCGGTTCGCCGAGCAGCTGCTGCCCGAGCACCTGCACAAGGTGTCGCTGTCGTTCCTGGTCGACGACCTGGCCGTCCGCCGCGGCGGCATCGGGGCCAACATCGCGTTCGGGATGGGCCAGCTCGGCCTGCACCCGGTGCTGCTCGGCGCGGCCGGCCGGGACTTCGACGACCACCGGGCCTGGCTGGAGCGGCACGGGGTGGACTGCGACTCGGTGCACGTCAGCGAGACCGCGCACACCGCCCGCTTCGTCTGCACCACGGACGAGGACCTCTGCCAGATCGCCTCGTTCTACGCCGGGGCGATGTCCGAGGCCCGGCTGATCGAACTGGCCCCGGCGTACCGGCGGGTCGGCGGCTTCGAGCTGGTGTGCATCGCCCCGGACGACCCGGCGGCGATGATCCGGCACACCGAGGAGTGCCGGGACCGGGGCTACCCGTTCGCCGCGGACCCGTCCCAGCAGATGGCCCGGATGCCCGGCGAGGACATCCGGCTGCTGGTCGAGGGCGCGTCCTACCTGTTCACGAACGAGTACGAGAAGAGCCTGCTGGAGCAGAAGACCGGCTGGAGCGACGCCGAGGTGCTCAAGCGGGTCCGGGTCCGGGTGACCACCCACGGGGCGCACGGCGTCCTGATCGAGGGCCAGGACGTCGAGCCGGTGCGGGTGCCGGTGGTGCCGGCCACGCACGCGACCGACCCGACCGGGGTCGGCGACGGCTTCCGGGCCGGCTTCCTGTCCGCCACCTCGTGGGGGCTGTCGCTGCAGCGCGCCGCCCAGGTCGGCGCCGGTGTCGCCACCCTGGTCCTGGAGGCGGACGGCCCGCAGGAGTACGTGGTGCGCCCGGACCAGTTCGCCGCCCGGTTGCGCCAGGTCTACGGCGCGGAGGCCGCGGACGAGATCCGCGCCCACCTGCCGGCCTGACGGCGGCCGGCGGACCGGGCCCGGTCCACCGCCTCGTCGCCGAGCCCGGCCCGGGCCGCGGCGGTCGCGTGCTGCGGACCGACCAGTGCAGCCAGCGCGTCGAGCAGCCGGGCCGCGTCCCGGTCCAGCCGGCCGGCGTCGGCGACGGCCTCCGAATGGCTGAAGTCGACCAGCCAGGGCGCGCCGTCCTCGGCGACGACCACGCTGTGCGGCCCGAGGTCGCCGTGCGCGATGCGGGCGCCGTGCAGCACCGCGACCTGCCGCCACAGCTCGACCAGCAGGTCGTCGCCGACCTCCGCCACCGGCAGCTCGGCCAGCACCCGGCCCGGCACCCAGCGGTACGCGTACAGCCCGGCGCCGTTGCCGACCGACCGGACCAGCTCGACGGCCGGGGTGCGGACGCCGGCCGCGCGGGCGAGCAGCGCCATCGCCGCCTCGTGCGCGACCTGCTGGGCCGGTGGCCCCTCGGGTGTGCCGGGACCGCCGCCGAGCCGTCGCCACGCGCGCGCCACCAGGTCGCTGTCCCGCCGCTCCCGGGGCACCACCTTGACGAAGAGCTCCGGGCCGCCGCCCCGGCGGACCACGAAGTACGCCGACCGCCGCGCGTCCGCGCCGCCGAGCTGCCGCACCTCCATCGGGTCCAGCCCGGCCCGGGCCAGCGCCCGGCGGACCGATGCGGTGGACGGCTGGCCGCCCGGCGCGCCGAGCAGCAGGTGCACGAAGACGCCGGCCAGCCAGCCGAGCGCCACGCCGGCGGCGACGTCGAGCGGCAGGTGCGCGCCGACCCACATCCGGCTGACGCAGACCGCCAGCGCGAGCAGCCAGGCCGCCCGGCGCCCCCGCCGGCCCAGGTACGGCGATGAGACCGTGGCCAGCGCCACCGCCACCGCGGAGTGCCCGGACGGGTAGCCGAGGCCGCCGGCCGGCTCGCCGTAGATGTACACGCTGTCCAGGTACGCCGCCGGCCGGCCGCGCTGGACCATCTCCTTGACCACTTTGGCGAGCAGCCAGATCAAACCGCCCGCCACGGCCATGTCGAAGGCGAGCCGCCACCGCCGGGTGACCGCGGCGAGCACGGCGACCGCCGGCACCGCGCCGAGGTTGCCGAACTGCATGAGCAGCCACACCGCCGGCCACAGCCAGTCCGGTAGCGGCACGTCGTTGACCAGCCGGAAGACGTTCTCCTCGGTCCGCCGCACCCGGCCGCTCCGAGCCGCCAGCGCGGTCAGCGCCAGCAGCCCGAGGCCGAGCACGAGCCGCACCGCGTCGGCCGGGTGCCGGCTGTAGGTCAGCCGCGCCGGCGCCGCGGCGGCGGTCATCCCGCCGTCCCGACGCTCACCGCCACCCGTGCCGCCGGGGCGTCCGGGCCGCGGCTGCGCCGCCACGGGGCGTCCGGGCCGGGGCTGCGCCGCCATCGCAGGCTGGCGCCCGGGATGCGCCACGTCCGCCGACTCCCCCGCTCACCCATCGCCGCCTCCGGAAGGAAGCGTAGCGAGGGACGAAAGAGCCCGATGCGGGCAGGAGCGCAGGTCAGATGCTGACCGGGTAGACGGTGGCCGGGATCTCCGGGCTGATCCGCTCCTCCACGAAGATGCCGTGCCAGAGCATGAAGACCAGCAACGTCCAGATCTTGCGGCTGTAGTCGTGCGGGCCGGCGCGGTGCTCATCCAGCATCGCCCGGACCGCGGCGCGGTCGAGCAGGTGGTCGGTGCCGCTCGCGTCGACGATGTCCCGCGCCCAGTCGTACATCTCGGTCTTCAGCCAGTGCCGGATCGGCACCGGGAAGCCGAGCTTGCGCCGCTCCAGCACGTGCGGCGGGACGATCTCGCGCAGCGCCCGGCGCAGCGCCACCTTCGTCTGCTCCCGGGTGACCCGCTGCTCGACCGGCAGCGTCGAGGCCACCCGGAAGACCTCGGTGTCCAGGAACGGCACCCGCAGCTCCAGCGAGTTGGCCATCGTCATCTTGTCGGCCTTGACCAGGATGTCGCCGCGCAGCCAGGTGAACAGGTCGACGTACTGCATCCTCGTCACGTCGTCCGCGCCGGCGATCTGCGCGTACACCGGGTCGGTCACGTCCCGGAACGACACCCGCGGGTCGCGGGTGCGCAGGAAGCCGAGCTCGTCGTCGCGGAAGATCCGGGCATTGCCGTAGTAGCGCTCCTCCAGCGGGATCGACCCGCGGCGCAGCAGGTCCTTGCCGCGCATCCCGGCCGGCAGCCGCCGGGACAGCCCGCCCAGCGCCGACCGCACGCCGGGCGGCAGCGACGTCAGCGTCCGCAGCGACAGCGGCTCCCGGTAGATGTTGTAGCCGCCGAAGAGCTCGTCCGCGCCCTCCCCGGACAGCACCACCTTGACGTGCTTGCGGGCCTCGCGGGCGATGAAGTAGAGCGGGACCAGGGCGGGGTCGGCGACCGGGTCGTCGAGGTACCAGACGATCAGCGGCAGGGTCTCCATCATCTCCTGCGGGCTGACCGTCTTAGTGACGTGCGTGACGCCGAGCGCCTGGGCGGACTTCGCCGCCACGTCGATCTCGCTGAAGCCCTCCCGCTGGAAGCCGGTGGTGAAGGTGATCAGCTGCGGGTTGTGCCGCTTCGCCAGCGCGGCGATCGCGGTGGAGTCGATGCCGCCGGACAGGAATGCGCCGACCGTGACGTCGGCCCGCATGTGCTTGCCGACGGAGTCCTCGACCGCCTCCCGGACCTCTGCGTAGAGCCGCTGCTCGTCGTCCACCGCGCGGACCGGGAAGGTCGGCCGGAAGTAGCGCCAGGTCTCCAGCGGGCCGCCCGGCCGCTGCCGGAACGCGGTGCCGCTCTCGATCCGCCGCACCCGCCGGTGCATGGTCGCCGGCTCCGGGACGTACTGCAGGGTCAGGTAGTGCTGCAGCGACCGGGTGTCCAGCTCGTCCGGCGCGCCGGCCAGCCCGCCGACCTCCAGCAGCGACTTCTTCTCCGAGCCGAAGAACGTGCCGCGGGAGTCGGTGAAGGTGAACAGCGGCTTGATCCCGAACCAGTCGCGCGCCCCGAACAGCACCCGCTCCTCGGTGTCCCAGACCAGGAACGCGAACATGCCGCGCAGCTCGCGCACGCAGTCCTCGCCCAGGTACTTGTACGCGGCGAGCACCGCCTCGCCGTCCCCCTCGGTGGCGAAGGTGGCGCCGTGCTCGCGGGCCAGCCGCTCCCGCAGCTCGACGTAGTTGTAGATCTCGCCGTTGAAGAGCAGCCAGTAGCGCCCGTCGTCGTACGGCAGGGGCTGGTGGCTGGAGTCCAGGTCGATGATCGACAGCCGGCGGAAGCCGAGCACGGTGTCCTCGTCGTGCAGGGTGCCGCCCTCGTCCGGCCCGCGGTGCCGCATCAGGTCCAGGGCGGCCGCCAGGTCGTCCCGGACCTCCTTGGCGCTGCGGTCGTTGCTGAGGAAGCCGAGCAGGCCGCACACCGTGGGGTCTCCGATCGTCGGGGTCCGCGGCGGCCCAGTATTCCAGCTCCCGCTCGTCCCACCCGCAGGCCGGTCGGAACCGGGGCCGCGGCGGCGGTCAGCGGGCCCGGCGGACGGTGTAGACCGGGACGCCGTCGAGCGCGGCGGACTCGCCGAGGTAGTCGTGCCCGCGCATCCGGCACCAGGCCGGCACGTCCAGCCGGGCCGCCGGGTCGTCCGCGGCGACCTGCACGGTGCCGCCGACCGGGACGTCGCCGATGTGCCGGGCCAGCTCCACGATCGGCAGCGGGCAGCGGCGGCCGCGGCAGTCCAGCTCGGCCGGCGCCCGCTCGCGCTGCGAGCCCTCGCGCTCGCTCACAGTCCGGCTACCCCGGCGCCGGCGCGCAGCTCGGAAACCACCGCCGGCAGGACGGCCAGGAAGCGGTCGACGTCGCCCGAGGTGGTGCCGCGGTGCAGGGACACCCGGACGTTGCCGTGCGTGAGCACCCCCATGGCGGCGAGCACGTGCGACGGGGCGAGCGTGTCCGCGGTGCAGGACGAGCCGCTGGAGACCGCGAAGCCGCGCCGGTCCAGCTCGCGCAGCAGCGCCTCGCCGTCGACGTACAGGCAGGAGAAGGTGACCAGGTGCGGGAGGCGCTCGACCGGGTCGCCGACCACCTCGACGTCCGGCACGCCCGCCGCCACCTCGGCCCGGATGCGGTCGGTGAGAGCGCGCAGCCTGGTGTCCTCGGCGGCCGCCTCGGCGGCGGCGGCCCGCAGCGACGCGGCGGCCGCGACGATCGCCGGGACGTTCTCGAAGCCGGGGGAGCGGCCCCGCTCCCGCTCGTCGGCGGGCCGCGGCGAGGTCCACCGGGTGCCGGTACGGACGACCAGCACGCCCACCCCGGGCGGGCCGCCCCACTTGTGCGCGCTGGCCGACAGCAGCGACCACGAACCGGGGATCGCGGCCCGGCCGGTGGACTGGGCCGCATCGGTGTGCAGGGGTACACCGTGCTGTGCGCAGTGGTGGGCGACGTCCTCGACCGGCTGGGTGGTGCCGACCTCGTGGTTCGCGGTCATCAGGCTGGCCAGCGCGGTGCCGGGCCGGGCCACCTCGGCGGCGAAGGTGCCGGCGTCGACCCGGCCCCGGCGGTCGACCGGGACGCCGACCGCCTCGCCGCCGGCCGCGGCGTGCCGCTCGGCGGCATGCAGGACGCAGGAGTGCTCCACCGCGGAGTGGACCAGCCGGCTGCCGGCGCGGCGGCGGCCGGCCAGCCCGCCGAGGACGGCGAGGTGGGCGGCCTCGGTGCCGGACGAGCAGAAGGTGACCTCGTCCGGCCGGGCGCCGAGCACGTCCGCGACCGTCGCTCGGGCGGAGTCCAGCAGCAGCCGGGCCCGCCGGCCGGCGCCGTAGAGCCGAGCCGGGTCGGCCCAGCCGTCCTCGAGCGCGGCCTGCAGCGCCTCCCGGGCCACCGGATGCGGCGGCGCCGCGGAGGCGGCGTCCAGGTAGACCTCCCGGTGGACCTCCGGCCGCACGCCCCGACCGTACGCCGACCCCGCGGCCGGGCCGACTCGCGGGCCCCCCGGGGGGCCGACGGCGGTCCGGCCGGGTAGTCTCCGCATGCCCGGGGAAATGCCCGGGCGGCAGGACGTCTGCACACCTCGGCAGCGGAGGGCGGTCACGTGGGACGCGGTCGTTCCGGGCGGGTGGCGCGGCTGTCCGCGGGCACCGCGCTGCTCGTGCTGGCGCTCGGCGCGTGCTCCCGCGCCGGCCTCGAGGACGACCTCCGGTTCGGCTGGCCGCGCGGCGTCACCGAGCAGGCCCAGCGGATGCGCGAGCTGTGGACCTGGTCCACCGTCACCGCGCTGGTCGTCGGCGCGATCGTGTGGGCGCTGATCTTCGGCGCGGCGATCGCGTACCGGCGGCGGGGGAGCGAGCTGCCCCGGCAGACGAAGTACAACATGCCGATCGAGGCACTCTACACGGTGGTGCCCTTCCTCATCATCGCGGTGCTCTTCTACTACACCGCGATCACTCAGAGCTACGTCACCGACCTGCGCGCCAAGCCTGACACTACCGTGTCGATCACCGCCTTCAAGTGGAACTGGCAGTTCAACTACAACGACCGCCGGGACCCACGGACCAAGGACTTCGTCTACACGGTCGGCAGCTCCGACGAGATCCCGGTGCTGGTCGTCCCGGAGAACAAGAACGTCCGCTTCATCGTCAGCTCCGACGACGTCGTCCACTCCTTCTGGGTGCCGGAGACGCTCTTCAAGCGGGACGTCTTCCCGGACCCGACGAAGAACCAGAACAACGTGTGGCAGCTCCGCCCCACCGTCCGCGGCTCGTACGTCGGTCGCTGCGCCGAGCTCTGCGGGACCTACCACTCCCAGATGAACTTCGAGATGCGGGTCGTCACCGACTCGGAGTACCAGCGGTACCTCGATGCGCTGGCCAGCTTGGGCAACGATGACCTCGACCGGCAGGCCAAGGCGCTGAGCGCCATCGGGCAGCCGGCGCGGGCCACGACGACGTACCCGTTCGAGACCGACCGGACCCGACGGGCGCCGTCCGAGCCGGGCCAGCAGAGTTCCCAGGACTAGAGAGTTCAGGACTAGCGAGTTCAGGACTAGGAGGGCCGGATGCGCGTCGAGGCACGGCTTTTCGGGTTACTGTGCGGGCTGTTCTTCGCGTTCGCCGCCGTGTACGGCTTCTGGACCTGGGGGGACAGCGGGCGGGTCGAGGTCATCGGCACCACCGCGCTGATCCTGTCCGGCGGCCTGGCCCTGATCATCGGCAGCTACTTCGCCTTCGTCGCCCGCCGCATCGACCCCCGGCCGGAGGACCGGTCCGACGCCGACATCGCGGAGGGCGCCGGCGAGCTCGGCTTCTTCAGCCCGGGCAGCTACTGGCCGATCACGCTGGCCGCGTCCGCGGCGATCGCCGCGCTGGGGCTCGCGTTCGTGGAGTGGTGGCTGGTCGGGACCGGCGTGATCCTGGTGCTCTTCTCGGCCGGCGGCCTGCTCTTCGAGTACTACACGCGCGGCCACACCTCGCCGACCTTCTGAGCCGACCTCCTGAGCCGACCTCTCGGGCGACCTTCTGACCGTGCCGGCGGGCCAGCGGGGGGAGCCGGGTGTCCCGGCGACCTGGGACCAGGTGCTCGCCTGGCGGCTGGACCGGCAGCACCTCACCGAGCCGGCCCCGCCGGTGCCCGCGCCCGGGCGTCAGGGCGGAGACGACCGGCTGGTGTCGCTGGTGCGCCGGCTCTGCGGGGTGCACGCCCAGCTCGCGTCCGCGGCGGAGGCGGCCCTCTGGCTGCGCACGGCGGGCGCGGTGGGTCCGGCGGACGTCCGGCGCGCGCTCACCGTGGACCGCACGCTGGTGAAGACCTGGGCGGTCCGCGGCACCCTGCACCTGCTGCCGGCGGCGGACCTGCCGCGGTGGGCGGCCGCGCTGGGTACCCGCAGCTTCCCGCGGCCCCGGTCCTGGTACCGCTACCACGGCGTGACCGCCGAGGACATGGCCGCGATCGAGCAGACCGTGCCGGCGGTGCTCGGCGCGACGCCGGTCACCCGGGAGCGGCTGGCGAGGCAGGTGGCGGAGCGGTCCGGCCGGCCCCAGCTGGAGCAGCGGCTGCTGTCCGGCTGGGGCGCGGTGCTCAAGCCGCTCGCGGCCCGCGGGCAGCTCGCCTTCGGGCCGCCCGCGGGGCGCAGCGTCACCTTCGTCGCGCCGCGGGAGTGGATCGGCTCCTGGCCCGAGGTGGACCCCGAGCGGGCGGTCGCCGACGTCGTCCGCGACTTCCTGGACACCTACGGGCCGGCGGGCCTGGACGAGCTCAGCCGATGGTCGGCGCTGGACAAGCCGGTGCTGCGCCGAGCGGTGGCCGCGCTGGCCGGCGAGCTGGTCGAGCTGGACACCGAAGGGCACCGGGGATGGGTCACCAGGACCGCGGCCGGGCAGATCGCCGGCACCGGACCGAGCCGGGCGGTGCGGCTGCTGCCCGGCTTCGACCCGTACGTGGTGGGGGCGCTGACCCAGCTGGCGCACCTGCTGCCGGCGGGGGAGCGGGCGGCGGTGTCCCGTACCAGCGGGTGGATCTCCGCGGTGCTGGTCGACGGCGGGCGGATCGTCGGCACCTGGACCCAGGAGACCCGGGCCGGGATGCTCAAGGTCGCGGTCACGCCCTTCGGGAGCCTCCGCCCGGGGGTCCGCGAGGCGGCCGAGGCGGAGGCGCGGCGCTGGGCCGACTACGCCGCCGCGCCCCTCGCCGTCACCTGGACCGCCTGACCGCCGGCCGCCCGGGCCATCAGGGCGGGGGGTCCTTGGGGCGGCCGGCGAGTTGTTCGCGTCGTTCGTCGGTGTCGATGGCGGACTCGAGGGCGCGTTCGGTGTCGGACCGGTCCTGGGTTTCGGTCGGGTCTTGTACGGGCCAGAGGAAGCCTTTGGCTTTGCGGCCGGCGGTGGTGATCCGGTTCATGCGCTTGGGTACGGCGAAGCCGGCGTACTGCAGTTCGCCGTGGCCGTGGTCGTCGACCGGGCCGAGTGGTTGGTGGACCTCGATGAACTCGCCGGTGGGCAGCCGTTTGATGATGCCGGTCTCCACGCCGTGTTCGAGGATCTCCCGGTCGTGCCGTTGCAGGCCGAGGCAGAGTGTGTAGGTGGCGACGTAGGCGAGTGGGGGGAGCATGATCAGGGAGATGCGGCCCCACCAGGTCATGGCGTTGAGGCTGATGTCGAACTTGTTGGCGATGACGTCGTTGCCGCCGGAGATGAGCAGTACGGCGTAGAAGGACAGTGCCATCGCGCCGAGGGAGGTGCGGACCGGGACGTCGCGTGGTCGTTGCAGCAGGTGGTGGTGGGCCCGGTCGTTGGTCATCTTCGCTTCGATGAACGGGTAGGCGGCCAGCAGGGTGAACATGATCCCGGGTAGCACCACGCAGGGCCAGAAGATCGGTGAGATCGTGTAGTTCCAGAACCTGATCTCCCAGGCCGGGAAGAGCCGGATCGAGCCGTCCAGGAACCCCATGTACCAGTCGGGCTGGGTGCCGGCGCTGACCTGGGCCGGGTTGTACGGCCCGTACAGCCACACCGGGTTGATCTGGAACACCCCCGCGAGGCCGGCGAGCACCGCGAAGACGAGGAAGAAGAACCCGCCGCCCTTCGCCCCGTACGACGGGTAGAGCCGCTCGCCGACGACGTTGTCCTCCTGCCGGCCAGGCCCCGGGAACTGGGTGTGCTTGAGCTTGACGACCAGCGCGACGTGCACCGCGATGACCACCAGGATGATGCCCGGGACGAGCAGCACGTGCACGATGTAGAGCCGCGGGATGATGTCGGTGCCGGGGAACTCCGAGCCGAACAGCGCGTACGCCACCCAGGTGCCGACCACCGGGATGGACAGCATGATCGCGTGCGCGATCCGCAGGCCGGTGCCGGAGAGCAGGTCGTCCGGCAGCGAGTAGCCGGCGAAGCCCTCCAGGATGCCGAGGGTCAGCAGGGTGACGCCGAGCAGCCAGGTGACCTCCCGCGGCTTGCGGAACGAGCCGCTGAAGAAGTTGCGCAGCATGTGCGCGACCATCGCGGCCACGAACAGCAGCGCGGCCCAGTGGTGGATCTGCCGCATCAGCAGGCCGCCGCGCACATCGAAGGAGATGTTCAGCGTGGAGGCGAACGCCTCGGACATCGGGACGCCGCGCAGCGGCCCGTACGATCCTTGGTACGTCGTCTCGCCCATGCTGGGCGTGAACCACAGGGTCAGGAACACGCCGGTCAGCAACAGGACGACGAAGCTCCACAGCGCGATCTCGCCGAGCATGAAGGACCAGTGGTCCGGGAAGACCTTG
>JBJMII010000034.1:0-15221 GCA_045806925.1 Mycobacteriales bacterium | reverse complement strand
TGAAGAGCGTGGCAAGCAGGTCGACCGTCCGCGCCACCCGGTCGCCGCCCGGGGCCAGCGCCGCCGCCTCGGCCCGCAGCTCCGCGGCCCGCCGCTCGGCCAGGTGCTCGACGGCGGCCACCAGCAGCGCGGACTTCGTCCGGTAATGGTGCAGCTGGGCGCCGCGGGACACGCCGGCCCGCTCGGCGACCACGGTGGTGGTCGTCCCGGACCAGCCGAGCTCGACCAGGCACTCGACGGCGGCCTCCAGGACCCGCAGCCGGGTGGAGCGGCTGCGCTCCTCCTGCCTGCGGGCCGGCGCCGCTGCGGTCACCGTTCCAGCCTCCCGGGACGCCCACAAACAGTCAAGCCTGCTTGTTTTCGGCCTCGATCCGGCCTCGGGTAAGGGCCGAACGGGTGAACTCGGTGTTCAGTGGCTGGCGAGTCGCGGGGGAGTGTGCCCTATGCTGCAGCCCTCCGGTTCCGATCCCCCCACGGCGCCGGAGACCCCACCAGAGGGCGGGGGACGCCTCACCGCGTCCCCCGCCCTCCCCCATTCGCCGGCACCACGACGATCGCCCGCAGTCCCGGGTCGGCATCCTCGAGCGTGACGGTGCCGCCGTGCGCCCGGACCAGCTCCCGGACGATGGCCAGCCCGAGGCCGGCGCCGCCGGAGTCCCGGGCACGATCGGAGTCGACCCGGGTGAAGCGGTCGAAGACCCGGTCCCGGTCCGCGGCCGGGATGCCGGGGCCGTCGTCGGTGACCGTCAGCGACACCCCGGCCGGGACCGCCGCGACGGCCACGGCGACCTGCGTCCGGGCGTACCGCTCCGCGTTGTCCACCAGGTTGACCAGCACCCGCCGCAGGCCCGCCGGATCCGCGCGGACGACCAGCCCGTTGCCGTCCGCAGGGGTCACAGTCGGGCCGCGACCGGCGGCCAGGCTGCCCGAACCGGCACCGACCGGAGCGCCGGCCCCGTCCGCGGCGCCGGCCCCGGCTGCTGCCCCGGCTGCTGCCCCGGCACCGGCTCGCGCGCTGACGTCCACGGCCGCGCCGGCCTCGGCGGCCGCGCAGGATCCGACCGGCGCGCCGGTCCCCGCGCCCCCCGCATGGAGCGTCACCGGCACCCGGGCCGTTGCGTACCGACCGACCACGTCCGCCGCCAGGGAGCCGATGTCCACCGGCTCCCGCCCGATCGATGGCGACTCGTCCAGCCGGGCGAGCAGCAGCAGGTCGTCGACCAGCCGGCCGAGCCGCTCCACGTCATCGAGCACGTCCGCCGCCAGCGCGCCGGCCGGTGTCCCGGCGTCCAGCCGGGCCGCCACCTCCAGCTGGGTGCGGGCGCTGGCGATCGGCGACCGCAGCTCGTGCGCCGCGTCCGACACGAAGGCCCGCTGCCGGGCGCGGGCCCGGTCCAGCCGGACGAGCATGTCGTTGAGCGTCACCGCCAGCCGGTGCACCTCGTCCCGGGCGGCCGGCAGCGGCAGCCGGCGGGAGCCGGACCCGGACCCGGTGATGTCCCCGGTGATGTCCGCGGCGCCCCGCCGCAGCTCCTCGACCGGGGCGAGCGCGCGGCCGGCCACCTCCCAGGTGGCCAGCGCGACCACCGCCAGCAGCAGCGGCGCGCCGACCGCCAGGCCGATCACCAGCAGCCGTACGCCGGACCGGGCGCCGCCGTAGTCGACGGCGACCACCACGGTCTGCCGGTCGCCGGCCGGGCCGGCGGGCACCGCGACGGCGCGCAGCGGGCCGTCCAGCCCGAGCCGGTCGCCGTCGATGACCAGCCGGTCACCGGCCCGTACCCGGGCCAGCTCGTCCGGGCGCAGCACCGGCACCAGCCGGTCGGTGCTCCCGGACGCCGCCCGCACCCGGCCCTGCGCGTCTACCACCTGGATCGCCGCGGTGCCCTCGCCGCCGACCGGCACCGGGTCCGGCAGCACATCGGCGTCGACCAGCGCGGCCACCTCGCGGGCACTCTGCAGCGCACCGGAGTCGACGGCCTCTAGCAGCGTCCGGGAGACCGTCGCGGCGAGCAGTGCGGCGCCGGCGCCGATGCCGAGGCCGAGCAGCAGGGTCGCCACCGCGGTCAGCCGGGCCCGCAGGCTCCAGCCGGACACTTCCTAGCCGCCGTCGGCCGCGAGCCGGTAGCCGGCGCCGCGCACGGTCTGCACCGCCCGCCGCCCGAACGGCGCGTCGATCTTGCGCCGGAGGTAGCCGACGTACACCTCGACCACGTTGAGGTCGCCCTCGTGGTGCGGGTCCCAGACGTGCCGGAGGATGTCCGCCTTCGGCACCACCTCGCCGGCCCGGCGCAGCAGGTACTCCAGCAGCGAGAACTCGCGCGGGGTCAGCTCGATCTCGGTCTCCCCCCGGGTGACCAGGTGCCGCGCCGGGTCGAGCACCAGGTCGCCGGCGGCCAGTGCGGCCGGCCGCGGCGGCGCGCCCCGGCGCAGCAGCGCGCGCAGCCGGGCCACCAGCACCACGTACGAGAACGGCTTGGTCAGGTAGTCGTCCGCGCCGACGTCCAGCCCGTCGGCCTCGTCGTACTCGCCGTCCTTGGCGGACAGCATCAGCACCGGCACCCAGTTGCCGTCCGCGCGCAGCCGCTCGCACACCCGGTAGCCGGACAGCCCGGGCAGCATCACGTCGAGCACGACCGCCGCGTAGGCCCCCTCCCGGGCCAGGTGCAGACCCGATACGCCGTCGTGGGCGAGGTCCACGGTGAAGCCCTCGGCCTGCAGCCCGCGGCGCAGCGCGGTCGCGAGGCGCACCTCGTCCTCGACCACCAGCAGCCGCACCGCCCACCTCCGGGTCCGGGCCGCACCTTCCCGCACGCCGCCTGTGAGCGCGCTGAGCATCCCCTGCCCGCTGAGCATCCCCTACGAGAGTGCCACGGGCGGGGGGCGGGACGGCCCGCGCCGGGCACACCCGGGGTGCCGGCGGCGTTGGACCGGTCGAAGCGAGCGGAGCGCTCGGAGGGTGGGTGCGGTGGTACGGCGAGCGAACGTCCCGGGTCGGCAGGCGATCGCGGGACGAGCGACGGAGGCTCCACCGCGACCGGACGCCCCGGCGCCGCCGGTCCCACCGGCCCGGCGGCCCGACCGGCCGCCGTGGAAGGTGGAGGGCGCCCCGCCGCAGCCCGGCGGTGCCGGCACCAGACCGGACTGGCGCCGGGTCGCCCGGCGGACCTGGTGGCTGGTGCTGCTGGCGCTGGTGGTCAACTGGATCATCGCTTCGACGCTGATGGCGCCGAGCCGGACCACGGTGTCGTACACGTTCTTCCGGCACCAGGTGGAGGCCGGCAACGTTGCCGAGGTCACCACGACCGGTGACACCATCGAGGGCACGTTCCGCCGGCCGGTGAAGTACCCCCCGGACGCCGCGGACGGCAAGGACGTCACCAACCTCACCACCCAGCGCCCGTCGTTCGGCGACGACGGTCTGACCACGCTGCTGCTGGAGAAGAACGTCGACGTCAACGCCCGGCCACCGGACTCGGCACCGGTCTGGCAGCAAGTGGTGCTCGGCTTCGGCCCGACGCTGCTCATCATCGGGCTGCTGGTCTGGTCGTTCCGGCGGATGGCCGCGGGCGGCGGGCTGGGCGGGATCGGCGGGATCGGCCGGTCCAGGGCCCGGCGGTACGAGCCGGAGTCCGGACCGCGGACCACGTTCGCCGACGTGGCCGGCATCGACGAGGTCAAGGAGGAGCTCGCCGAGGTGGTGGACTTCCTGCGCAACCCGGACAAGTACCGGCGGCTCGGCGCGGCCATCCCCAAGGGGGTGCTGCTGTCCGGCGCGCCCGGCACCGGCAAGACGCTGCTCGCCCGCGCGGTCGCCGGCGAGGCGCAGGTGCCGTTCTTCCACCTGTCCGCGTCCGAGTTCATCGAGTTCATCGTCGGCGTCGGCGCCTCCCGGGTGCGCGACCTGTTCGAGACGGCCAAGAAGGCCGCCCCGGCGATCGTCTTCATCGACGAGCTGGACGCGATCGGCCGGGCCCGCGGTGCCGGCAGCATCGGCGGCGTGGACGAGCGGGAGCAGACGCTCAACCAGATCCTCACCGAGATGGACGGCTTCACCGGCAGCGAGGGCGTCGTGGTGCTGGCCGCGACCAACCGGCCGGACGTGCTGGACCCGGCGCTGCTGCGGCCGGGGCGGTTCGACCGCCGGGTCGTGGTCAGCCCGCCGGACGCCGACGGCCGGCGCCGGATCCTCGAGGTGCACACCCGGCGCGTGCCGCTCGCGCCGGACGTCGACCTGGCCGCGCTGGCCGCGACGACTCCCGGGATGGTCGGTGCCGACCTGCGCAACCTGGTGAACGAGGCGGCGCTCACCGCGGCCCGGCGCGGGCACGACCGGGTGCGGATGGCCGACTTCACCGACGCGCTGGAGAAGGTCGTGCTCGGCACCCCGCGCAAGATCATGATGTCCCCGGCGGAGCGGCAGCGGACCGCCCACCACGAGAGCGGGCACGCGCTGCTCGGCATGCTCACGCCCGGCGCCGACCCGGTCCGCAAGGTCTCGATCATCCCGCGCGGGCACGCGCTCGGCGTCACCTTCCAGAGCCCGGACGCCGACCAGTACGCGTACGCGGAGCCGTACCTGCGCGGCCGGATCGTCGGCGCGCTCGGTGGGATGGCCGCCGAGCAGGTCGTGTACGGCGACGTCAGCACCGGCGCCGAGTCCGATCTCGACCAGGTCAGCCGGATCGCCCGCCAGATGGTCGGCCGGTGGGGGATGTCCGAGCTGATCGGGCCGATCGCGGTGCTGCCGGCCGAGGGGCAGCCGCAGCCGTTCCTGTCCGACGGCTCCGGCCCGTCGCCGGCCACCCGGGAGCTGGTGGACAGCGAGGCGCGCCGGATCGTGGACGAGTGCTACGACCGGGCGGTGGGCATGCTGCGGGACAACCGGGACCGCCTGGACCGGCTGGCCCGGGCGCTGCTGGAGCACGAGACGCTCGACGCGGACGCCGCGTACGAGGCGGCCGGGGTGCCCCGCAGCGCGCGGCCGGACCTGCCGGCCGGGGAGGTGGAGCCGGCCGGCTGACCGGGGCCGAGCGGGCTGCCGGCACCTCTCAGGGTGCTCACCACCTCTCAGGGTGCTCACAGTCCCGACCGCGCAGGATCGCCGCATGAGCACCGCACCGACCCGCGCCCGCCTGCTCCGCTGGGCGGTCCCGGTCGCGGTCGCCGCCGCCGTCGGCGTCGCCGCCACCGGGGTCCTCACCGCCGAGGCCGACCCGCCGCTGCCGGCGAAGACGGCCGCCCAGCTGCTGGTCGACCTGCAGGGCGCCAAGGTCGACGGGCTGTCCGGCACCGTCGTGCAGGACTCCGACCTGGGCCTGCCGGCGCTGCCCAGCACCGGCCCGGGCGCCGACAGCAGCTCGCCGCTGGCGCTGCTGACCGGGTCGCACACGCTGCGGGTCTGGTACGCGGGGGAGGACAGGCAGCGACTGGCGCTGCTCGGCCGGCTCGGCGAGACCGACGTGATCCACAACGGCCGGGACGCCTGGCTGTGGTCCAGCGGGTCCAACTCGGCGACCCACTACCCGCTGCCGGCCGGCACGAAGCCGGACCGGCCGGCGGTGCCGAGCCCGCTGACCCCGCAGCAGGCCGCCGAGCAGGCGCTGGCCGCGATCGACCCGACCACGTCGGTGAGCACCGACGGCACCCGGACGGTCGCCGGGCGGGCCGCGTACGAGCTGGTGCTGGCGCCGAAGGACACCCGCTCGCTGGTCGGCCAGGTGCGGCTCGCGATCGACGCGGAGACCTCGGTGCCGCTGCGGGTGCAGCTCTTCGGCCGGGCCAGCTCGGCCGGCCCCGCCTTCTCGGTCGGCTTCACCAAGGTGAGCTTCGCGGTGCCGGCGGACGAGCAGTTCCGGTTCGCGCCCCCGCCGGGGGCGAAGGTCACCGAGAGCACGGTGCCGGCCGGCCACACCGCCGCCGACCACCCGTCCAAGGCGGACCTGGAGCGGGCCGGCAGCGCGGTCCGGACCGTCGGGAAGGGCTGGACGACCGTCGTGGTGGCCAACGGGATGGCGCCGTCGGCCGCCGACGGGCGCGGTCCCGGCGGCGCGATCCTCGGGCAGCTGCAGCGGGTCAGCGGCAGCTGGGGCACCGGCCGGCTGCTGACCTCCCGGCTGGTCTCGGTGCTGCTCACCGACGACGGCCGGGTGGTCGCCGGCGCGGTCCCGCCGGAGCTGCTGTACACGGCCGCCGCCCGATGACGACGATCGAGGCCCCCGCCGCCTCCGATGGCACAGCTGCCGCGCCGGCGGCCGGGGCCGCTCCGGCGATCACCACCGCTGGACTGGCGAAGCGCTTCCGCGGCGGCCAGCTGGCCGTCGCCGGTATCGACCTACGCGTCCCGCCCGGCAGCGTGTACGGCTTCCTCGGGCCGAACGGCTCGGGCAAGACCACCACGATCCGGATGCTGCTCGGCCTGGTCGCCCCGACCGCTGGCAGCCACACCCTGCTCGGCCGGCCGATGCCGGCCGCCGCGGCGGAGGTGCTGCCGCGGGTGGGCGCGCTGGTGGAGGGCCCGGCGTTCCATCCGCACCTGTCCGGGCAGGCCAACCTGGCCCGGCTGGACGCGGCCGACCGGACCGCGGACCCGGCCACCGCCCGGCCCCGGATCGGCGCCGCGCTGGACCGGGTGGGGCTGTCCGCCGCGGCCGGCAAGCGCTACCGGGCGTACTCGCTGGGAATGCGGCAGCGGCTCGGCATCGCGGCCGCCCTGCTGCAGCCCCGCGAGCTGCTGATCCTCGACGAGCCGACCAACGGGCTGGATCCGCAGGGCACCCGCGAGGTGCGCGCGCTGGTCTCCGCCCTCGCCGCGGACGGGGTGACCGTGCTGCTGTCCTCCCACCTGCTGTCCGAAGTGGAGCAGGTGTGCAGCCACGTCGGGGTGATGCACGTCGGCAAGCTGGTGGCCCAGGGCACGCTGGACGAGCTGCGCCAGGGCGGCGCGCCGCGGGTCTCGGTGGAGACGTCCGACCCGGCTCACGCCATCCGCTCGCTCGCCGCCCTCGGCCTGTCCGAGGTGGACGCCGACGGCCGGGGGGTGAGCGCGCTGCTCGGTGCGGCCGCACCGGAGGCGGTGCTGGCCGCGCTGGTCCGGAATGGTGTCCCGGTGCGACAGTTCACAGTGGACGCTCCCGGGCTGGAGGACGTGTTCGTCTCGCTCACCGGGGAGGGCTTCGATGTCAGCGGTTGAGGTGGCGGCGCGCCCGGTCCCGCAGCCGCGGCCGGCCGGCGGCACCGCCAGGCTGCTGCGGTCCGAGCTGGGCATGGTCTTCCGCCGCCGGCGCAACCAGGTCATCCTCGCCGTGCTCGCCGCGGTCCCGGTGCTGATCGCCGTCGCGGTGCGGCTGGCCGCCCCGCCGGACGACCCGGCCGACGGGCCGCCGTTCCTCTTCGCGATCGCCGGCAACGGCGTCTTCGTCGCGCTCACCTCGCTCACCGTCGTGCTGCCGCTCTTCCTGCCGTTGGCGGTCGCGGTGGTCGCCGGGGACTCGGTGGCCGGGGAGGCCTCGCTCGGCACGCTGCGCTACCTGCTGGTGGTGCCGGTGTCGCGGACCCGGATGCTGCTGGTGAAGTACGCCGGCGCGGTTGCGTACTGCCTGGTCGCCGCGCTGACGGTCGGCGCGGTCGGCGCCGGGATCGGGGCGCTGCTCTTCCCGGTCGGGCCGGTGACGCTGCTGTCCGGCAGTCAGGTCCCGCTCGGCTCGGGGCTGCTGCGGGTCGCGCTGGTCGCGCTGTACGTCGCCGCGATGATGGCCGGGCTGGCCGCGATCGGGCTGTTCGTCTCGACGCTGACCGAGTCGCCGATCGCCGCGATGGCGACGACCGCGGTGCTCGCGGTGACCAGCCAGGTGCTCGACAGCGTGCCGCAGCTGGACTGGCTGCACCCGTTCCTGTTCAGCCACTACTGGCTGGACTTCGGTGATCTGCTGCGGGACCCGATCAGCTTCGCCGGACCGGTCCGTGGACTGCTGGTGACGGCCGCGTACGGGCTGGTCTTCGGTTGCCTGGCCTGGTCCCGGATTACCACCAAGGACGTGTCCAGCTGAGCTACTGCAGATAGGTCTCGACCTCCTCGGCCGGGCGCTGCTCGGCGTTGTCCGGGTCGTCGCCGAACTCGGCCTTCGCCCGGCGCTGCCGCAGCAGGTCCCAGGCCCGGTCCAGCTCGATCTCCAGCTCGTGCATCCGCTCCCGCTCGGCGTCGTCCAGGCCGTCGCCGGCGTGCCGGGTGCGCAGCGCCTTCTCCTCGGCGACCAGCTCGTGGATGTGCGACAGGATCGACCGGTCGTCCATTCAGGACCCCTCTGTTCGGGCGGATCGGACGGTCTCCAGCCGCGGCCCGTCCACCGGGCAGGAGAAGCAGTGGTCCTGGTCCGGCCCGGCGCCGGCGTCGACCCGGCCCACGTCGTTGCTGACCAGCGCGGCGGACAGCAGCCCGCCGACCACCAGCAGGCCGGCGGCGAGCAGCGTGGCGGTCCGGTAGCCGTCCGCGAACGCGACCGGGTCCCGGTAGACCTCGCCGGTCAGCCCGGCCAGCGGCGGCAGCACCGCGACCGCGAGCAGGCCGGCGGTCCGCGCTACCGCGTTGTTCACCCCGGATGCCGCGCCGGCGTGCTCCTCCGGCGCGGCGGCCAGCACCGCCGCGGTGAGCGGCGCGACGAGCAGGGCCAGCCCGAGGCCGAAGACCACTACCGCGGGCAGCACGTCGGTGAGGTAGTCGGCGTCGCGGCCGATCCGCAGGGTCAGCAGCAGGCCGACCGCGGCGACCAGCGGGCCGACGGTCATCGGCAGCCGCGGGCCGATCCGGGCGGCCAGCGCGCCGGCCCGCGGCGACAGCACGAGCATCAGCAGCGTGACCGGCAGCAGCGATGCGCCCGCCTTCAGCGGGCTGAAGCCGGCCACCACCTGCAGGTGCAGCACCAGCAGGAAGAACACCGCGCCGAAGGCGGCGTAGATGGCGAAGGTGACGATGTTGGTCACCGTGAACTGCCGGGACGCGAAGAGCCCGGGCGGCACCAGCGGGTGGTCGGTGCGGCGCTGGTGCGCGACGAAGGCGGCCAGTGCGAGCAGACCGGCCAGCCCGGAGCCGACGACCGCCGGGTCGAGTCCGTGCGCGCCGGCGGCGATGGATGCGTACGTGATCCCGGCCAGCCCGAGCGCGCCGAGCGCCGCGCCGGCGATGTCCAGCCGGCCGCCGGCGCTCGGGTCGATCGACTCCGGCACGTGCCGGGCCGCGACCAGTACCACGACCACGGCGAGCGGGAGGTTGATCAGGAAGACCAGCCGCCACGACGTCGCCTGGATCAGCCAGCCGCCGAGGAACGGCCCGGCCGCGGCCGCGATCCCGCCGAGCCCGGACCAGGCGCCGATGGCCCGACCCCGGTCGGCCGGCACGAACGAGGCCATGATGATGGCCAGGCTGCCCGGCGTGAGCAGCGCGCCGCCGACGCCCTGCAGCGCGCGGGCGGCGACCAGCACGTCGATGTTCGGCGCGAGGCCGCACAGCGCCGAGGCGACGGCGAACCAGGCGGTGCCGAGGACGAACATCCGCCGCCGGCCGAGCCGGTCCGCGAGCGAGCCGCCGAGCAGGATGAACGCGGCCAGCGTCAGCGTGTAGCCGTTGAGCGTCCACTGCAGGCCGGCGAGGTCGGTGTCGAGGGCCTCCCCGATCCGCGGCAGCGCAACGTTGACGACCGTCGCGTCGAGCATCGCCAGCCCGGAGCCGAGCACCGTGGCGAGGAGCACCCAGCGGCCCGCCGGCTCGCTCAGGCGGACCTGGCGGGCGGCGACCGGCGCAGCCATCGGTGCTCCCTCCCCGGACGCGGCAGCGCCCACCAGGAGCGATCCTTGCTCCGGTGGGCGCTGCCGGCAAGCGTGCCGGGGCGGTCAGGCGCGACGGACGATGCGTGCGATGATCGCGCCGAGGATCAGGTAGGCGACCGCAGCGATGCCCCAGTTGATGACCATGTCGTCCTTGGGGTCGTCCTGGGGGAAGAGGTCTCGGAACGGCCGGACGAAGAAGCGGCCGATGTCGAGGATGAAGTCCACGATGGTGTTGCTCTGGTTGGCCCCGACCAGCACCAGGATGATCCCGACCACGATGACGCCGGCGATGAGCCCGGCGAGAGCGGTGACCGCGCCTCCAGCGCTCCGGTGCCGCGTGCGGGTGACCACGGTGTGGAGTACCTCCCGATGCACAAGTCCCGGTGGCTGCTGTTGTCCTCCACGTTGTTCCCGGCCGGGCGTGCCGTCCAAACCGGAGCCGGGGCAGCCCACCGGCCGGCACGGCATCGCCCGGTCAGCCGGGGCGCACCCAGGCGGCGCTGTCCGGTGGCAGCGTGCCGGCCGGCGCGGCCGGGTCGCTGCCCAGCAGCAGCCGGCCCGGTGGTGCCGGAACGGCCCGGTCGGACAGGTTGACCGCGACGACCACGCCCGGGTCGCCGCCCTCCCCGGCCCGGCTGAAGGCGAGCGCCCCGGCCGGGCTGTCCACCCAGCCCAGCGTGCCGCCGTGCAGCGCCGGCTCGGCCCGCCGGGTGGCCGGCGCGGTGCGGTAGAGCGTCAGCATGGAGCCCGGGTCGTCCAGCTGCGCCTCGACCGTGAGCGGGGCCCAGTCCGCCGGCTGCGGCAGCCAGGTCTGCCGGCCGGCGCCGAAGCCGTACGGCGGCCGGTCGCCGGACCACGGCAGCGGCACCCGGCAGCCGTCCCGGCCCCGTCGCGCGCCCTGCGTGTAGTGGAAGAGCGGGTCCTGGAGCACCTCGTCCGGCAGGTCCACCTCCGGCAGGCCCAGCTCCTCGCCCTGGTAGAGGTACGCCGGACCGGGCAGCCCGAGCAGCAGCAGCACGGCCGCCCGGGCCCGCCGCCGGCCCCGACCGCCCCCGCCGTACCGGGTGACGTGCCGGACCGAGTCGTGGCTGGACAGCACCCAGGTGGTCACGGCGCCGACCTCCGCGCCGGTCGCCAGCGAGCCGTCGACCGCGTCCCGCAGCGCGGCGGCGTCCCAGCCCGCCCAGAGCAACGCGAAGTTGAAGGCGAGGTGCAGCTCGTCCGGCCGGACGTACCGGGCGCGCGCCGCCGCGTCCGCCAGGTACACCTCGCCGACCGCCATCCGGTGACCCGGGTACGAGTCCAGCAGCCGCCGCCAGGACCGGTAGACCTCGTGCGTCTCGGGCTGGTCCCAGGCGTACTTGGACTCCTCGCCACGACCGGTGCCCCACTCGTAGACGCCCGGGTTGTCGCGCAGCATGGCGTCCTTGACCAGACCGTGTGCGACGTCCACCCGGAACCCGTCCACGCCCCGGTCCAGCCAGAAGCGCAGCGTCGCCTCGGCGTCCGCGCGCACGTCCGGGTTCCGCCAGTCCAGGTCGGGCTGGCCGGGCGCGAAGGTGTGCAGGTACCACTGGCCGTCCTCGACCCGGGTCCAGGCCGGGCCGCCGAAGGTGGACTGCCAGTTGTTCGGCGGGTCGTCGCCGCGCGCGCCGCGGCCGTCCTGGAAGAGGTACCGGGCCCGCTCCGGGCTGCCCGGCGCGGCAGCCAGCGCCGCCCGGAACCAGGGGTGCTGGTCGGAGGTGTGGTTCGGCACCACGTCGATGGTCACCCGGATGCCCAGCGCGTGCGCGTCGGCGAGCAGCGCGTCGACGGCGGCGAGGTCGCCGAAGAGCGGGTCGACGCCGCGCGGGTCGGTCACGTCGTAGCCGTGGTCCACCATCGGCGACGGGTAGAACGGGGTCAGCCAGAGCGCGTCCACTCCGAGGTCCGCCAGGTATGGCAGCCGGTGCCGCAGGCCGGCCAGGTCGCCGACCCCGTCGCCGTCGCCGTCGGCGAAGCTGCGCAGGTAGACCTCGTAGAAGACGGCGGTGTGCCACCACGGCGCCGGCTGGCTGGTCACGGCGCATTGCCTACCCGGCCGGCGCCTCCTCGGTCATCGGGACCAGCCCTCGCCGGTGCGCGATCGCCACCGCCTCGGTCCGCCCGGAGGCGCCGAGCTTGCCGAGGATGTTGGACACGTGCACGCTCGCGGTCTTCTCCGAGATGAAGAGGGTGCGGCCGATCTGCCGGTTGGTCCGGCCTCGGGCGAGCAGGGCGAGCACGTCCCGCTCCCGGGCGGTCAGCGGGGTCTGCCCGGCGAGCACCGGCACCGGCAGCCCGGCGCCCAGCCGGCCGCGGCGAGCCAGCGCCTCCACGGCCTCCCGCAGCGGGGCCGCACCGAGCTGGACCGCCACCCGGTGCGCCTCGGCGACCTCGGTCGCCGCCGCCTCCCGCTCGTCGGCGCCGAGCAGCGCCTCGGCCAGCCGCCACCGGCAGCGCGCCTGCTCGTACCGGTAGCCGTAGTCGAAGAGCGCCAGCGCCGCCCGCCAGAGCTCCGGGTCGGACCTCCCCTCCAGCCGGGACCACTCCGCCTCCGCGCGAGCGAGCCAGCCCTGACCCTCCGGCCCCATCCGGCCGTGCCGGGGCCGGCCCCGCTGGGCCGTCGTCCGGGCGTGCTCGATCAGCTCACGGCCGTGCTCGAGCGACGTGGCCAGCGCCGTCGCGTCGTCGCGGAGCCGCTCGCCCTCGGCCCGGTCGGCCAGCGCGGCCAGCCCGAGCGCCGCGAGCCAGATGCCCCCGAGGTACCACTTCTCCCAGCGGCGGCTGACGTACGCGATCGCGTGGTCTGCTGCCCCCACCGCCCCGTCCAGGTCACCGCGCCAGCGCAGCAGGTCCGCCTCGCAGCCGCCGGCGATCAGCGCCAGGCTGGTGTCCTGGCTCCACGCGCCATGCAGCTGGCGCACCCGCTCCACCGCGCCGGGCAGCCCGCGGGACACCTCGACGTAGAGCGCCGCCGCAGCGAGCCGGGCGAGCACGGAGTCCGGCGTGCGGTCGCCGGCCAGCTCCGCCGCCTCCAGGCTGCCTTCCCAGTCGCCGGCCACGTACCGCGCGATCACCTGCAGCACCCGCAGCTCCAACCCGTACGGGCTGAAGGTCAGGCCGGTGGACGCGGCCCGGTCCACCCCGGCGTCGAGCACCTGCAGCGCGACCGCCAGCTCGCCGGCGTAGTAGTGGCTGCTGGCCAGGTTGTACGTCGCGCGCAGCTCCACCGCGAGGTCACCGGCCGCGGCCGCCCGGTCCCGGGCCTCGGCGAGCCGGGCCTGCGCCTTCTCCGTGTCGCCCGCGCTCTCCGCCACCAGCGCCAGGCTGGCGAGCGCGTCCGCCTCGGCGTCGGCGAGGTCGAGCTCGCGCGCGCCGGCGAGCGCCTCCTCCGCCCAGTGCCGGCCCTCCTCGTCGAGATCGAGGTTGATCGCCGCTCGGGCCCGGGTGGCGGCCGCCCAGACTCGGCTCGGCGTCGGCGGCTCGGCCGGCAGCAGCTCCAGCGCCTGCGCGGTCGCCTCGTACGCCTCCTCGGGGCGGTCCGCGCCGAGCAGGTGCAGGGCGAGCTTGTGCCGGGTGCCGGCCGCCTGCCGGCTGCCCGGCGCCTCCCGGTCGGCGAGGTCGCGAGCGGCGGCGGCGAGCGCGACCGCCCGGTGCATCTCGCCCGCGCTGGCGGCGGCCGACGCGGCCCGCAGGCCGACGGTGATCAGGTCGCAGCCGGCCCGCTCGGCCGCGTCCGGCACGGCGTGCCAGAGCTGCAGGGCCTGCTCGAGGTTGCGCAGGGCCTCCGCCGGCGCGTGCAGCTGGGCCGCCTCGGCGGCGGCCCGCATCGACGCGGACAGCGCGCCGGCCAGGTCGTGGCTCTGCAGGCAGTGGTAGGCGAGCTCGGCCGCGCCGGCGCCCTCGATGCCGTCGGCGAGCAACCTCGCATACGTCCCGTGCAGGCGGACCCGCTCGCCGGGCAGCAGGTCGCCGTAGACCGCCTCCTGCAGCAGCGCGTGCCGGAAGGCGTAGCGGTCGCCGCCCTCGGCGACCAGCACGTGGTGGGTGACGGCCTCGCGCAGCGCCTCCTCGACCTCGGCGTCCGAGAGCCCCGAGGCGGCCTGCAGCAGCGGGTGGCTCACCCGGCGCCCGGCCACGGAGGCGACCCGGGCGATCCGCTGCACCGCGGCCGGTAGCCGCTCCAGTCGGGCGAGCAGCACGTCGGCCAGCCCGGTCGGCAAGGTGTGCGCCTCGTCACCGGCGCCGAGGCCGGCCGCGAAGAGCTCCTCGGCGAAGTACGCATTGCCGTCGGAGCGGGCGAGCACGTCCCGGACCATCGGCTCGGGCACCGGCCCACCGCTCAGCGCACGCAGGTAGTCCCGCAGCTCGGCGGGGGTGAACGGGGACAGCTCCAGCCGCTCGACGGTGGACATCCGGGCCAGCTCGCCGAGCAGCGGGCGCAGCGGGTGCCGCCGGTGCAGGTCGTCGGCCCGGTACGAGGCGACGACGGCCAGCCGCTCGGAACGCAGCCGGGCCAGCAGGAAGGACAGCAGGTCGCGGGTGGACTGGTCGGCCCAGTGCAGGTCCTCGATCACCAGCAGGACCGGGGCGCCGGTCTCGCCCAGGTCACCCAGCACGCCGGACACCGCGTCGAACAGCTGCAGCCGGCCGGCGTCGTCGTCACCGGAGCCGGCCGGCGGGGCGGGCTGGCCGGGACGCGTGATCAACCGGCCCAGCGCCGGCCGGGCCCGTAGCGCCTCGGCCAGCGTCTCGTCGCCGGTGTCGGCCCGGCTGGCCAGCTCCCGTAGCGCCTCGGCGAACGGGAGGTAGGGCAGGCCGACCGCGCCCAGGTCGACGCAGTGTCCGATCAGGACGGTCGCGCCGGCGGCGCGGGCCCGGCCGCAGAGCTCTGCCAGCAGCCTGGTCTTGCCGACCCCGGCGTCGCCGGACAGCAGCACCGCGCCCGGCCGTCCGGTCCGGGCGCGCTCGACCGCGGCGGTGAGCCGGGTCAGCTCTGCTGCCCGGCCGACCAGCGGCGCTTCCGACCCCAACCTCGGCACGGGATTCATCGTGGCACGGGCGTCCGACAGTTCCGTTCGCATTTCGCGCTCCGCGAGCACGGCCGGGTCAGGCGGCGCGGGTCACCTGGTCCCGGGCCGGGCCGGCCGGCCCCGCCGACGCCTCGGCGGGGACCGGCGCGGCGGCCGGGAGCGTGTGCTGGGCGACGACCGGCCGCGGAGCCGCGGTCCGGGCGGCACGGCGAGCCTGCCGCGCCAGCCGGTGGGTGGCCGCGTCCCGCAGCAGCGTGGAGCGCCGGTGGGCCAGCTCGTAGTCGAGCGCCGGACCGAAGAAGAAGATAGGCATCGGGTCCTCCTGGCGGGTTCCTCGTTCGTTGA
>JBJMII010000033.1:0-14119 GCA_045806925.1 Mycobacteriales bacterium | reverse complement strand
CCCGTGCTCCGGGCACGGGGCCGTTCAGCGTCGGTCGGGGAGTTACAGCGGCGGGTCGTCCCGGTAGACGCGCCGCTCCTGCACGACGTCCGGCGGCGCGGCCCGGTCCACCTGCTCGACCCGGGCCGCCCGCCGGCGCGGGCCCCAGATCAGCAGGGTCATGACTAGGCCGAGTGCCCCGGCGAGCATCAGCACCACACCGACGACGTCCAGGTCGAGGCCTGAGACGCTGACGTCCGTCGCGAAGGTGAGGATCGCGCCGAGCGCGATCAGGAAGATGCTGACTCCGATTCCCATCCGTGCCTCCAGGTCCTCCGAACCACGCGGACGTGGTTCGCTGCCGGTCCAGATACCCACTTACCCGGCAGCCTTACCCGGCACCGCAGTCGGCCGTGCCCCGTCAGGGTGACCGGCCGGGCCCGTCCGGTCGGGCGGGAGGGCGTCGGGCGGGAGGGCGCGGCTGCCGCACCGCGGCGATGAGCAGCAGGGCCACCACCTGGGCCGCGGCCACGACGGCGGTGAGGGTGGTCGGTGACCGCTCGTAGAGCGCGCCGGTCGCGATCCCGCCGACCAGTGCACCGGCGCCCTGGACGGCGGCGAAGATCCCGAACGCGGTGGCCCGGCGCTCGCGCGGCACCAGGTCGGCGACGAGTGCCTTGACGGTGGAGTCCTGCACCCCGACGGCGACCCCCCACACCAGCGTGCCCAGCGCCGCGACGCCCAGGGTGCCGCCGAAGGCGAGCGCGGGGACGGCGGCGACCAGGAAGGGCAGTGCGAGCAGGGTGCGCGGGCCGAGCCGGTCGTACGCCTCCCCGGTCACCAACGCGGCGACGGCTCCGGCGGCCATCGCCGCTGCGTACAGCACCGGCACGCCGGCGGTCGGGGTGAGGTGCCGCTCGACGAGGTGGAAGCTGATCAGGCCGAAGGTGACCAGACCGGCGGTGCACAGCGCGGACCCGACGGCGAAGCGCAGGAAGGGTGCCGGCAGGCCCGGCGCGGTGACTCGCGCGGTGTCGGGACGGTGCTGCCCGGTGCCGGGGGTGGCGGCGCTCCCGGACCGCGGGCCGGCGGGCGGGCCGGCGGGCTCGGCCGCTCGGCGCCGGGTGGCGACCAGCAGCGCCATCGTCACCGCACCGGGCACCGCCAGGGCGGCCAGGCCGGGCCAGAGCGCGCCGGCGGAGGCGGCGACGAGACCGGCGACCAGCAGCGGGCCGGCGAACGCCCCGATCTGGTCCAGCGCCTTGTGCACACCGAGGCCACGGCCCATGCCGATCTGACCGGCCGCGTCGGCGAGCAGCGCGGACTTGGCCGGACTGCGGACGGCCTTGCCGATCCGCTCGGCGAGGATCAGCCCGGCGGCGACGGTCAGCCCCGCGCTGCCGAGGAACGGCGTGACCGCGAGCAGCGGGACGCAGACAGCGGTGAGCGCGTACCCGGCGATGGTCAGCGGCCAGTAGCGGCGGGTGCGGTCGGCCAGCGACCCGGACACCAGCCGCAGCAGCAGGGCCATGGCCTCGCCGGCGCCTGTCACCAGCCCGACGACCAGCGCGGAGGCGCCGAGGGAGGCGAGCAGCGGCCCGTACACCGACCGCGCGCCCTCGTAGACCATGTCCGCGGTCAGGCTCACCAGCCCGAACCCGACGACGGTCCGCCAGGGGGACCACCGCCGCGCGCCGCCGCGGGACGGCTCGCGCTCGGCGTCGGCACGAGCGGTCAGGTGATCGGACATGGCGGGACGCTCCAGGGCAGCTGCCGGGGCCGTCCATTCTTTCTCCGCCCGAACCCGGCCGGTCGCGCCGGGGCCCCCGGAGCGGTTCGCCGACGCCGGGTGGAGCTGACGGAACCGGGTCAGGCGCGGCCGTAGACCGGGACGGCCGCGCCGGAGATCAGCACGGCGTCGTCGGAGACGAGGAAGGACAGGACCGCGGCCAGCTCGGCCGGCTTGGGCCACCGGTGGTGGTCGGAGTTCGGCATCGCGGCGCGGTTCGGCGGGGTGTCGATGATGCTCGGCATGATGCAGTTGACCGTCACCCCGTGCTCCCGGCCCTCCGCGCCGGCGGCCTCGACCAGCCGGAGCACGGCCAGCTTGCTGACGCTGTAGGCGAAGCCGTTCTCCCCGGTCTGGGTGGCCACCCGGCTCGAGGTGTGCACGATCCGGCCGCCGCCGTTCGCGGCGAGCAGCGGCAGCGCGTGCTTGGTGAGGACGGCCGCGGTCACCAGGTTGAGCTCGAGCTGGTGGCGCAGCAGGGAGATGTCCAGGTCGGCCAGCCGCTGGGGCGGGGAGTAGCCACCGACGAGGTTCACCACCGCCCACGGCACGGGCGAGACGTCGCCGAAGGCGGCGGACACGCTGGCCTCGTCGAGCGCGTCGACCGTGACGTACCGGACGTCGGGCTGCCGGTCGTCCTCGGCGGGCAGCCGGGCGTCCGCCACCACCACGGTGGCGCCGTCGGCCCGGAGCCGGTGCACGACCGCCCGCCCGAGGTTGCCGGTGCCGCCCATCACCACGATCGTGCGGTCGGCCAGGTCTCGTCCCATGTCCGCCTCCGTCCAGGGCGTCCGCCGCGGGTCGGCGGCAATATCATCCGACCATGAGAGTCGCGGTGTTGGGAGCGGGGTCCTGGGGCACCACGGTGGCCACCCTGGTAGCCGGCCGGCACGACTGCACGCTCTGGGCGCGGGACGCCGAGCTCGCCCGGGAGATCGACGAGCGGGACTCCAACTCGCGCTACCTGCCCGGGCTGCCGCTGCCGTCCAGCCTGCGGGCGACCGCGGACCTGGAGAAGGCGGTGCACGACGCGGACCTGCTGGTGGTCGGCGTCCCGACCCGCGGCTTCCGGGCCATCCTGCAGGACGCGAAGCCGTACCTGCGGCCGTGGATCCCGATCGTCAGCCTGTCCAAGGGCTTCGAGAGCGGGTCGTTGCTGCGGATGACCCAGGTGGTCCAGGACGTGCTGCCCGGCCATCCGGCCGCCGCGCTGACCGGCCCCAACCTGGCCAAGGAGATCATGGCCGGCCAGGCCGCCGCGAGCGTGATCGCGACCGAGGACCTGGCGGTCGCCAAGGCGCTTCAGTCGGTGCTGCAGCGCGGGATGTTCCGGATCTACACCAACCACGACCTGGTCGGCTGCGAGCTCGGCGGCGCCCTGAAGAACGTGGTGGCCATCGCGACCGGCATCGCGCAGGGCCTGGGCGTGGGTGACAACACCCGCGCCGCGGTGATCACCCGCGGGCTGGCCGAGCTGACCCGGCTCGGGGTGGCGATGGGTGGCGAGGCGCGGACGCTGTCCGGTCTGGCCGGCATGGGCGACCTCATCGCCACCTGCATGAGCCCGCTCAGTCGCAACCGGACACTCGGCGAGCAGCTCGGCGCCGGCCGCTCGCTGGAGGAGGTGCTGTCCGGCACCCGCACGGTCGCCGAGGGGTCGGCACCGCCTTCACCGCGCACGAGCTCGCCGTCCAGCACGGTGTCGAGATGCCGGTGTGCCAGGAGGTCTACCGGGTGCTGGCCGGGGAGATCCCGGCCTCGGCGGCGTACCGCGGGCTGCTGCGGCACCAGCAGGCCGGCCACGAGTCCGAGCCGGGCTAGACACCCGGCGCGCCGGTCGGCCACTGCTCACCCGACCCAGCCGCCGAGTGCAGCAATCAGCCTGCACTCTCGGGTCATTGACCCGGACCGGCGGCGATGGGAGCGTGAAACGCAGCGACGGCTGCGCAGTTCGCGGTCGCGGGCCGGGACGGCGGGGGGCGCCTTATGGCCACTGTCCACTACTGGATCCAGCTCGAGAACCGGCGCTGGGACGCGAGTCCGAACAATGTGGACCGGATGACCGGCCGCACCATGCTGCAAGCGGTCGGGTACACGCCGACGCTGGAGACGGTCAGCACGATGGTGCCCGGGTCGGCGCTGCGGCAGGTCACGATGTTCAACCCGATCAGGGACTCGACCGGCCCGGTGGACGCGCTCGTGCTGCGGCGCTACCGACCGCCGGCCCAGGCCGACGGCAGCGACGCGTGGACGGTCCCGGACGACCGCAAGCTCAACCCGTGGGACGTCAACGAGCGGGACCCCGGCGAGAACGGGACCCGGGGAACGATTCCCGGCCCGACGCTGGAGATGTCCGTGGGCGACTCGATGATCGTCCACTTCAAGAACGCGGACGCGCGGTCCAGCTGGGACGTCGACGCCCGTACGCACAGCCTGCACCCGCACGGAGTGGTGTTCGAGGCGAGCTCCGACGGCGCCTACCCGCTGTCGCCGCCGGACCCGGCCCAGCCGGTCGCCCCGGACCCGGCCCACGACGAGACCGTCCTGTGGGCCGCGGTCGGGGTGACCGGTCAGTTCAAGCAGGGCGACCGGGTGCCGCCGGGCGGCACCTTCGACTACCGCTGGAACACCTTCGGCTGGCCGACCACCGCCGGTGTCTGGCTCTACCACGACCATTCGGTGAACGACATGGACAACGTGGAGCTGGGCGCCATCGGCATGGTCGTGATCCACAACCCGGCCGACCTGCAGGACGTGGACACCCGGCTGCCCACCGCGGCGGACCCCACCGCGGCCGACCCGGCGCTGATGCCCGGCGGCTCTCCGGCCGGGTCGCCGATCGTGCGGCGGCCGGTCATCCTCGGCAACCCGGTGCCGATCACCGCCGCCGAGCTGGCCCGGCTGCGCGCCGAGCAGCCCGGCGGGATGCAGATGGGGGACCTGCCGGCGGGGCCGGCCGAGCCGTCCGTCGACGAGGCCGACACCATCACGCCGGCCCGGCTGGACCGGGGGCGGGCCATCGACATCGGCGCCGGGCTGGGCGAGCTGGATCCCGATCTCACCCGGATCGGCCGGCTCTTCCTGGCCCGCTACCGGACGCCGCCGCAGCGCGAGCAGATCGTCCAGCTCTACCACACCATGCAGGGCGTCGGATTCTGCATCAACGGCCGGGTCTTCCTCGGCAACACCCCGACCGTGCTGTCCGGAGTGGACACCAAGATGCGGTTCGGCCTGGTGGGCATGGGCAGCATGTTCCACACCTTCCACCTGCACGGGCACCGGTGGGTGCTGCCCGGGCCGCACGGCAGCGACCCGACCGGCCAGCAGTTCTCGCCGATGGACACGCCGGTCTCCCAGTTCGAGGACACCCGGACCTTCGGGCCGGCCAACTCGTTCGTCTTCACCATCGACGAGCGGTCCGGCAGCTTCATGCGGGCCGGCGGGCCGGGGCCGGTCCAGGCGCTGGGCGAGTGGCACATGCACTGCCACGTGCTCCAGCACATGATGGAAGGGATGATGGGCTCGCTGCTCGTCGTGCAGGGCGGCGAGCTCGCCTTCCTGCTGCCCAGCGGGCGGCCGCCCGGGACCACCACCACGCCGCCCTCCCCGGTGACCAACACCGTCCACCTCACGCCGTCGGCGACCTTCAGCCCGACGACCCTGATGGTGAACGCCGGCGACACGGTCAAGTGGGTCTGGGACAACGGCGACTTCCACACCGTCACCTCCGACACCGCGGTCTGGGACTCGGGCGTCAAGAGCGGCGGGCCGCCGTTCCCCGAGTTCTCCCGCACGTTCACGACACCGGGCACCTTCCCGTACCACTGCCAGGTGCACGGGCCGACGATGCACGGCACCATCACCGTGATGTGAGGTTTCTGCCATGGACGACACAACCCAGCCCGGCGGTGGCCGCGGTTACCGGCTGACCGGACGGTTCCTCGAGGCGTGCGACTGCTACGCGATCTGCCCCTGCTGGATCGACGAGGTCCCGGACGAGGCCCGCTGCACCGGCATCTTCGCCTGGGACATCGCCGCCGGCGAGGCGCACGGGCACGACGTCAGCGGGCTGCGCGTGGTCAGCGTGTCGTACCACGAGGGCAAGCGGCGCGGCTCCCGGCAGCGGGTGGTGCTGCTCTTCGACGAGGGCGCCGACGACAGCCAGCGGTCCGCGCTGTCCGAGGTGTTCAGCGGCCGCAGCGGCGGCCCGCTGGGGGAGCTGGCCGGCATGCTCGGCGAGCTTGCCGCGCAGCGCAGCGCGAAGATCGCCATCAGCTGGGACGGGCAGAAGGCGGTGCTCGACATCGACGGCCGGGTCCGGGTCGCCAACGAGCCGAAGGTCGGGCCGTCCGGGCGGGTCACCTCGCTCGTCGACCCGGAGCTCTCGGAGGTCTTCGGCAGCCCGGCCCTGGTCGGGGTGTCCACCGACTTCCGCGTCGACCTGCCGGAGCTGGAGCCCAAGATCAAGTTGCGGGGCCGCAGCGCCAACACCGGCTGGTTCTCCTACACCGGCTGAGCCGCATGACCATCCTGTCCGTCCGGGCGGCGCGCGGCGAACGGCTCGTCCTCGGGTCCACCGTCGTTGCCGCCGCCGCGGCCTGGATCCTGCTGGCCGCGGCCGCCCGGACCCCGGCCCTGGCGTCGCTGCACCATCCACACGCGACAGCCGCGGCCGCCCTCGACCCGCTCGTCTTCCTGGCGGCGTGGCTGGTGATGGTGGCCGCGATGATGCTGCCGCCGTCGCTCGACTTCGTGCTCGTGCTGCACCGCCTGCTCGCCTCCCACCCGCACCGCGGGCGGGTCCTGCTCGCCGGTGTGGGCGCGTACGGGGCGGTGTGGGTGGCCACCGGCGGCATCCTCCAGCTGGCGGACCTCGCCGTCACCGCATCCGCGGACAGCTGGGACTGGCTGGGGGACCGGCCGCACCTCGTGCTGGCCGCCGTCCTGGCCGTCGCCGGCGGGTACCAGCTGGCGCCGGTCAAGGTGCGGTGCCTGCGCGCCTGCCGCAGCCCGGCCGGCTTCGTGGCGAGAGGCTGGCACGGACGGTCGCCCGGCCTGGACGCCGCCCGGATCGGCGTCGCGTACGGGTGGTCCTGCGTCGGCTGCTGCTGGGCGCTGATGATGCTCATGGTCGTCGCCGGCCTGGCCAGCCTCGGGCTGATGGCCGGCCTCGCCGCGGTCATGGTCGCCGAGCGTCGGCTGCCGAGCGTCGAGCGTGCCGTTCCGGCGCTGGGAGCCGCCTTGCTGCTGGCCGCCGGGATGGTCGCGCTGGGGCTGTTCCCCGCCGCCGGCTGACCGGGAGCCGGCGTCAGCGCAGCGCGGGGAGGTCCTGGCCGGTGAGCACCGTCCGGAACGGGTCGCCGCGCTCGGCCAGCCGGTCCAGCACCGATCGGGTGGTGATCCCGTCCGGGCGCAGGCCCGGGTCGTCGAGCTCGTCCCAGTCGATCGGCGCGGACACCGGGGCACCCGGCGCGGGCCGCGCGCTGTACGGCGCGACCAGCGTCTTGTTGATCGCGTTCTGGGTGTAGTCGAGCCGGGCCTGGCCGCCGCGCCGGCGCACGTTCCACTCCCAGCTGACCAGCTCCGGCACCACCCCGCCCACCGCCTGCGAGAGCTGCTCGACCCAGGCCCTGGTCTCCGCGAAGTCCGGCCCGCGGTTGACCGGCACCCAGATCTGCAGCCCCCGCCGGCCGGTCAGCTTCGGCTGGGCGCGGACGCCGAGGTGCTCGAGCGCGGTGCGGTGCAGCCGGGCCAGCGTGAGGATGTCCTCCCAGGAGGTGGCCGGACCCGGGTCGATGTCGATCAGCGCGTACGTCGGGTGGTGCGGGTCGTCCGTCTTCGAGGTCCAGGCGTGCCACTCCAGCGCGCCGTAGTTCGCCGCCCAGACCAACGCCGCCGGCTCGTCCACCACCAGGTAGGTGGTGGTGTCGCCGTCCTTGGCCTCCGGGTTCTGCCAGCGCGGCAGCCAGTCCGGCGCGTGCTCGGGCAGCTGCTTGTGCCAGAAGCCCTTCGTGGTCGCACCGCCGGGAAAGCGGTGCAGGTTCATCGCACGCCCGGCCACGTACGGCAGCAGGACCGGGGCGATCCGGGCCGCGTACCGGGCGAAGCCGCGCTTGGTCACCGGCGGCTCGCCGGGCCGGCCGGGGAAGATCTCCTTGTCCAGGTTGGACAGTCGCAGGCTGCGGCCGAAGACGTCCCAGGTACCGCCGGAGCCGAGGCCGTCCAGTGCGGCCAGCTCGTCGTCGGCGGGAGGCGGCACGGTCGGCGGCCGGAGCGCGACGGAGGCCTCCGCGGCCGGCAGGTCCGAGCGCCACAGCCGGTCCGGGTCCGCCTTGACCTCGTCGTTCGTCCGTCCACTGAGGACGGACTTAGGATGGTCCTCCGGGTCCCAGCCGTCCACCGCGTGCTCGTCCCGCTTGTGCAGCAGCAGCCACTGCTCCTTGCCGGCCGGCTCCCGGTCCCGGCGGATCAGCACCAGCCGGCCGCGCAGCTTCTGCCCGTGCACCTCGGCGTGCAGCTCGCCGGACCGGACCGCGGCCACCGGGTCGTCGGTCTTCTGCGGCTCCCAGGTGCCGATGTCCCAGACGATGACGTCGCCACCGCCGTACTCGCCGGCCGGGATCACGCCCTCGAAGTCGAGGTACTCGATCGGGTGGTCCTCGACGTGCACGGCGTTGCGGCGGGCCTTGGGGTCCAGCGTCGGGCCGCGCGGCACCGCCCAGCTGGCCAGCACACCGTCCATTTCGAACCGGAGGTCGTAGTGCAGCCGCCGGGCCCGGTGCCGCTGCACCACGAACCGCAGCGCGCCGCCGCGGTCGCCACCCGCCGCGGCCCCGGCCGGCTCCGGGGTGCGGGCGAAGTCCCGCCTCCGCCAGTACGGGGAGAGCTGGTCGGCGACGTCCCGGTCGCCCTTGCGCCTGCCGGTGCCCACACCCAGCCGGTTCCCGAGCCGGGACCGCTTCACACCCCGGGCGCGCCGGCCCCGGGCGCGCCGGCCCCGTGCGCGCCGGCGAGGTGCGCGGCGAGCACGTCGTCGCCGAAGTCGCTGCGCGGCCGGCGCAGCACGGTGTGCTGGTGGTTGCCGTCGGTGGTGTCGTCGTACTCGACCAGCAGGTCGTCGCCCTGCACCCGGTAGCAGTGCGGGGTGCCCGGCGTGGTCGGGCCCTCCCAGGCGAAGTGCAGCTCGCCGAGCCGGGCCGCCTCCCGCGCGGCCAGCTCCGGCGGCAGCCGGTCCAGGTAGAGCCCGACCAGCTGGCCGAGCAGCGCCCGTGCGGTCGGGCCGAGCCCCGCGGAGGACAGCCCGAGCGGCTCGATCGGGCCGGCCGCCCGCGGGCGGGGGCCGCTGCGGATGTCGGCCGGCGCCCGGTCGGCCACGATCGCCGCCGCCCGGCCGGCCGGGCCGATCGCCTCCAGCAGGTCGCGGGCGAGGTCCTCCTCCGGGGCCAGCGGCCGGGTGACCGCGCGGCCGGCGTAGCCGACCCGGGCCGGGTTGGCACCGAGGAAGACCGGGGACGGCGAGACCGCGTCCCCGGCGACCGTCATGCTCACCGACAGGTGGTGCCCCTCGAACCGCCAGGACCACGGCTCGTCGCCGGCCGGGTCGCCGAAGACGGCCACCCGGTAGTCGTCGCTGTGCCGGCCCCGCGCCCAGCCCTCCCGCCGGTCCAGCACCTCCTCCAGCGCGAGCACGGTCATCGCCTGCGCGTACGCGTGCTCGCTCAGGCCGGTGGCGAGCAGCCGGTGGGCGGCCTTCCGGGCGGCCCGGTCCAGGTCGGCGAGGCAGGCGCCGGGCCGGGGCCGCGGGCGGTACTCCAGCCAGCGGCGGGCGCCGTCGTCGCCGAACGGCCGGGCGGCGAGCTCCCGGGCCGGTGAGTCCAGCGCGGTGAGCAGGGCGGCCGCGGCCGTCCGCATCTGCGCGGGCACGGGGTCGGCGGTCACGGTCGAGCTGTACCCGGCCCGCGGGCGGCTCGACCCCGCCGCGGCCACCGCTGTATCACACCGGCCGGACCGGGTCGGCGCCGAGCCGGCCGGCGAGCTGGCCGAGCGACCGGGCGACCTCGGGCAGCACCGGGGACACCGCACCGAGCTGCCCGGCGACCTCCGCCAACTCCGCCAGCCGCTCCCGGAGCACGATCCAGGCCGCCCGCCGGTGCGCGGTCAGCGGTGTCCACCCGTCCAGCCGGAAGGCCGGACCGGCGGTGCGGCCCGGCGAGGACGGGCCTGCCGGCAGCCTGGTGAGCAGCTCGCCGAGCGGCCGGATCACGCTCCACATCACCTCCACGGCGGCGTCGGCGAGCAGGCGCAGCTCGGCGGTGGTCTCGCCGCCGTGCTGGAAGAGGCGCTCCAGCAGCCGCAGCAGCAGCCCGTAGCAGGCGTCGAAGAGGCCGCTGACCGCGACGGCGGCGGGGTCGTCGACGGTGCTGACCGGCAGCCCTAGCCGCCCGATCTCGCGGCGCCAGCCCGGCGTCCGGAGCAGGTCCCGGGAGTCGCGGACGTGCGGGTTGGCCGCGGCCGGGCGGGCCGGCACGAACGACGGGTCCCGCTCGCGCCGGTCCCGCAGCTCGGTCAGCATGGTCAGGAACTGTCCGAAGTGCGCGGTGGACCAGTCGCCCCGGGTCCCCTCGCCCTCGGCCACGATCACCTCGATCGCCTGCCGCGCGCTGGCCAGCCCGGTCACCGGGAGCAGCTCGGGCAGCTCGGCCGGGAAGGCGAAGAGGGTGGCCGCGGACTGGGTCCGCCGCGTCCCGACGAAGACCGCCGCCTCGCCGTACCGGTCGACCAGGCGGCACAGCCCCCGCTCCAGCCCCCGGTAGAGCTCGCCCAGGCTGGCGAAGCCCTGCGGCTCCGGCACCACCGGCGGCTCCGGCGGCACCGGCACCGACCGGGCCCGGCGGACTGCGCCGGCGACGTCGGCGATGTCCAGGTCCTCCGGCCGCTCGATGTAGAGGAAGCGTTGCAGCGTGGCCTCGTCGAACGCGGTGAGCGCGAGGGTGATCTCCGGCGCGTACGGGATCCGCCGCGGGAACGGCGCGCGGCCCAGGTGTGGCGCGCCGCCGACCGCGGCGAGCAGGTTGTTCGCCATCGCCAGGTGCACCATCTCCTGCAGCGCGATGCGCGCGAGCGTGCGCCGCCACCGGGTCACCGCGGCCTGCTGCTCGCCGGCTAGGCCGTCCGCCGGGCCGGTGCGCAGCGTGAACGCCGCGTAGAGGTAGCTGCAGCAGACCGCGTGCTCGACCTCCGCCGCCTCGCCGAGCAGGAAGAGCAGCTCCTCCCGGTCGGCGACGACCAGCTCGCCGGGCCGGTGCCGAGGCCGCCCGTGCCCGTCCCGGTCTCCCGCCATCGCGCCCCCTCGCCCGCCGCCGTAAGGCCGAGTCTGGCGCGTCCCGGCCGCCGGCGGGCCGGTTCCCGGCAGGCCGGGTGGGTAGGCGGAGGAGGTGGCCGCCGCCGAGACCGACCTGACCGTCGCCGTGACCGGACCGACCGGCACCTTCGGCTTCGGTCTGCTGCCGCAGCTGCAGGCCGACGACCGGGTGACGCGGGTGGTGGGCATCGCCCGGCGCCCGTTCGACCCGGCCGGGCACGGCTGGACGAAGCTGGAGTACCGCCGCGGTGACGTCCGCGACCAGGACGCGCTCGCCGCGGCCTTCGCCGGCGCGGACGTGGTGGTGCACCTGGCGTTCCTGGTGACCGGCGCCGGGTCCCGCGAGACGATCCGGGCGATCAATGTGGACGGCACCCGCAACGCGTTCCGGGCCGCCGCGGCGGCCGGGGCCCGGCGGTTCGTCTACGCGTCCTCGGTGGCGGCGTACGGGTTCCACCCGGACAACCCGGTCGGGATGACCGAGGACTGGCCGGTCCGCCCCGCGGCACGGCTGTTCTACGCCCGGGAGAAGGCCGAGCTGGAGCACCTGCTGCGCTCGGAGGCCGGCCGGCACCGCGGGCTCGGCCTCTACCTGCTCCGGCCGCCGATCGTGCTCGGCCCGCACACGCTCGGCGCCAAGGACCTGCTGCCCGGACCGCTCGCCCCGCTGGGCCGCCGGCTGGCCGGGCGGATGGGCCGGCTGCCGGTGCCGGTGCCGGCGCTGGTGCCGGCGCTGCCGCTGCAAGTGGTGCACGAGGAGGACGTCGGGCAGGCGTTGCTGCGCTGCGTGGTCGCGGCCGGGCCGCCCGGGGCGTACAACATCGCCGCCGACGACGTGCTCACCGCCGCCGACGTGGCGCGCGAGCTGGGCCTGCTGCCGGTGCCCCTGCCGGCGGCCCCGGCCCAGCGGGCCGCCCGGGCGTTCGCGGCGCTGCCGCTGCTGCCGCCGGCGGCGGAGTGGGTGGAGGCGGCGAGCCACCCGGCGATCATGGACACCTCCCTGGCCCGGCGGGAGCTGGGCTGGCGGCCGCGCTTCACCGCGATCGAGGCGGTCCGGGACACCCTGCGGCGGAGACCGGCAGGCTCCTAGGGTCGGTGCGGGAACGGCACCAGCCCGACCGGCCCCGCACCCGTCGAGGAGATCGCCATGACCCGCGCGCTCGCCGCCCGGCCCTGGGTGCCGGCCGCCGCCGAGGACCGCGTCCGCACGGTGGCCGAGGCCGCCGCCGGCGCGCCGCCGGCCGCGGTGCTGGCCGAGATCGAGCGGCTGGCCGCGGAGAACCGGCGGATCCACGACCAGGACTGCGTCAACCTCAACCCGGCGACGAACGTGATGAACCCGGCCGCCGAGGCGCTGCAGTCGGCCGGGCTCGGCTCCCGGCCGTCGCTCGGCTACCCCGGCGAGAAGTACGAGATGGGGCTGGAGGCGATCGAGCAGATCGAGGTCGTCGCCGCGGAGCTGGCCGCCGAGGTCTTCGCCGCCCGGTACGCCGAGGTCCGGGTCGGCTCCGGCGCGCTGGCGAACCTGTACGCCTTCATGGCCACCTGCCGGCCGGGCGACACGATCATCGCGCCGCCGGCCGAGCTCGGCGGGCACGTGACGCACCACGCCGCCGGCGCCGCCGGGCGCTACGGCCTGACCACGGTCCCGGCCTCGGTCGACACCGGCGGCTACACGCTCGACGTCGACGGGCTGCGGGGGCAGGCTGAAGAGCACCGCCCGGCGCTGATCACCGTCGGCGGCAGCCTCAACCTCTTCCCGCACCCGGTCGCCGAGGTCCGCCGGATCGCCGACTCGGTGGGCGCGAAGGTGCTCTTCGACGCGGCCCACCTGTGCGGCATGGTGGCCGGCCGGGCCTGGCCCGACCCGCTCGCCGAGGGCGCCCACCTGATGACCATGAGCACGTACAAGAGCCTCGGCGGACCGGCCGGCGGGTTGCTGGTCACGAACGACGCGGAGCTGGCCGAACGGGTGGACGCGATCGCGTACCCCGGACTGACCGCGAACTTCGACGCCGGGCGGACCGCGGCGCTGGCGGTGACGATGCTGGACTGGAAGGTCGCCGGACCGGCGTACGCGCGGGCGATGGTCGAGGCGGCCCGGGCGCTGGCCGACGAGCTGGTCCGCCTCGGCGTGCCCGTCTTCGCCGCCGAGCGCGGCGCCACCCGGTCGCACCAGTTCGCGGTCCCGGCCGAGCCATGGGGCGGCGGCCAGCGGCTGGCCCGCCGGCTGCGCCGGGCGAACCTGCTCAGCTGCGGGATCGGGCTGCCGCTGGCGCCGGTCGCCGGCGACGTCAACGGGCTGCGGATCGGCACCCCCGAGCTGGTCCGGGTCGGCGCCACCGCCGCCGACATGCCCGCGCTGGCCGCGCTGGTCGCCCGGGCGATGGACCCGGGGACCGACCCGGCCGGCGTGGCCGCCGAGGTGAGCGCGTGGCGGCGGCAGTTCCGCGGGGTGCACTACACCGCCGGCTGAGCCGACCGTGCCCGAGGAGAGCGGTGCCCGGGGGAGAATGGCCGCATGAGCGGGCCGCGCCGGTGGGAGTCGGTGGTCGAGACGCAGATCCGGCAGGCGCAGCAGCGCGGCGACTTCGACGGCCTGCCCGGCCAGGGCAAGCCGATCCCCGGCGCCGGCGAGCCGGACGACGAGCTGTGGTGGGTCAAGGGCCTCCTCAAGCGGGAGGGGCTGGAGACCTCGGCGCTGCTGCCGGCCTCGCTGCGGCTGCGCAAGCAGATCGAGGACCTGCCGGCGACGGTCCGCGGGCTGCGGACCGAGGCCGCGGTCCGGGCCGCCGTCGACGACCTCAACGAGCGGATCGCGGCCTGGGTCCGGACGCCGTCCGGGCCGCAGGTGGTGATCCGGCCGGTGGACGCCGAGGAGGTCCTGACCGGCTGGCGGGCGGCGCGCCCGGCCGTCCCGCCGCCGGCCTCGGAGCCGGGGTCGCCGGCTCGGCGCCGCCGGCGGTGGCGGCCCGCGCGCGGCCGGCCCT
>JBJMII010000032.1:0-6897 GCA_045806925.1 Mycobacteriales bacterium | reverse complement strand
CGCTCGGCACGCCGGACCGGGCCGCCGACGCCCCGGTGGCGACGCTGCCGGGGCAGGTGCCGGAGCAGACCGTGGCCGGCTCGATGGCGGCCGGCGTGGCCGGTCCGGTCGGGACCGGCGCGGCGAGGGCCGCCGCGGACGCGCTGCGGGTGGACCGCGCGGTGATCCTGGTCGGCGAGCGGGCGGCGGAGGTGCCGGGCCTGCTCACCGCGGCGACCGGGCTGGCCACCGCCACCGGCGCCCGGCTCGCCTGGGTGCCCCGGCGGGCCGGCGAGCGCCCGGCGATCGAGGCCGGTGCGCTGCCCACGCTGCTGCCCGGTGGCCGGCGGGTCGCCGACGACGCCGGCCGTGGCGAGGTCGAGGCGGTGTGGGGCCGGCTGCTGCCGACCACGCCCGGCCGGGACGTCGCCGGGATCGTCGCGGCGGCCGCAGCCGGCGAGCTGTCCGCGCTGGTGGTCGGTGGCGTCGACGTCGACGACCTGGCTGACCCGGCGGCGGCCCGCGCCGCGCTGGCGCGGGTCGGCTTCGTGGTCAGCCTGGAGATCCGCCGGTCCTCGGTGACCGAGCACGCGGACGTGGTGCTGCCGGTCGCGCCGGTGGTGGAGAAGGCCGGGACGTTCGTGGACTGGGAGGGCCGGGACCGCCCGTTCGTGGCCACCCTGCGGGGTACCGGGGCGCTGGCGGACAGCCGGGTGCTGCACGTGCTCGCTGACGAGATGGACGTCGAGCTCGGGCTGCCGTCGGTGGAAGAGGTCCGGGCCGAGCTGCGCCAGCTGGGCGTCACCCGGCGCCCCCGCACGGCCGACCCTTCGGTCGCCCCGCCGGTCGCGCCGACCGTCGGCCGCGGCCAGGCGGTGCTGGCCACCTGGCGGCAGCTGCTCGACCGTGGCTCCCTGCAGGACGGCGAGCCGCACCTGGCCGGCACGGCGCGGGAGCCGGTGGCGGTGGTCTCGCCCGGCACGGCCGCCCAGCTCGGGGTGGTCGACGGCGCAAAGCTGACCGTGCGCACCGGGCAGGGCTCGGTGACACTGCCGGCGCGGCTGGTGCCGATGCCGGACGGCGTGGTCTGGCTGCCGGCCAACTCGCCCGGTTCGGCGGTCCGCCCGACGCTCGGCGTCGGGGCCGGCGCCGTCGTGGAGATCAGCGGAGGTGCGGCATGAGCCCGGCGACCACTGCGGCACTGCCGGGCTCGGCCGGGCTCGCCGCGGACCCGAGGCTGGCGGACTTCGGCACCGACCCGATCTGGCTGGTGCTGCTCAAGGTCGTCGCGGTCTTCGTCTTCCTGGTGGTGATGACGCTCTTCTCGATCGTCTTCGAGCGGAAGGTCGTCGCCCGCATGCAGAACCGGGTCGGCCCCAACCGGGTCGGCCCGCGCGGCTGGCTGCAGAGCCTGGCGGACGGGCTGAAGCTGGCCTTCAAGGAAGACATCATGCCGGTCCTCGCGGACAAGCCGGTCTACTTCCTGGCCCCGATCCTGTCGACGGTGCCGGCGTTCCTCGCGTTCTGCGTGGTCCCGTTCGGCCCGATGGTGTCGATCTTCGGCCGGCAGACCCCGCTGCAGCTGACCGACCTGCCGGTCGGCGTGCTGGTCGTCTTCGCCTGCAGCTCGCTCGGCGTGTACGGGATCGTGCTGTCCGGCTGGGCGTCCGGCTCCAGCTACCCGCTGCTCGGCGGGCTGCGGTCGGCCGCCCAGATGATCTCGTACGAGATCGCGATGGGCCTGTCCCTGGTCGCGGTCTTCCTCTACGCCGGGACGATGTCCACCTCCGGCATCGTGTCGGCGCAGCAGGACACCTGGTACGCGCTGCTGCTGCTGCCGTCCTTCCTCATCTACTCGGTCGCGGTCGTGGGGGAGACCAACCGGGCCCCGTTCGACCTGCCGGAGGCCGAGTCCGAGCTGGTCGGCGGCTTCCACACCGAGTACTCGTCGCTGAAGTTCGCGCTGTTCTTCCTCGCCGAGTACATCAACATGGTCACCGTCTCGGCGCTGGCCACCACGCTGTTCCTCGGTGGCTGGCGGGCGCCGTTCCCCATCTCCGCGGTGTGGGCGGGCGCCAACTCCGGCTGGTGGCCGGTCCTCTGGTTCAGCATCAAGGTCATCGGCGGCATCTTCTGGTTCGTCTGGCTGCGCGGCACGCTGCCGCGGCTGCGGTACGACCAGTTCATGCGGTTCGGCTGGAAGGTCCTGGTGCCGGCCGGGCTGGCCTGGATCCTCATGATCGGCACGTTCAGCGTGCTGCGCAGCGAGGGCCGCAGCACGGCGCAGTTGCTGCTCATCGTGGCCGTCGTCGCGGTGCTGGCGATCGGTGCGGCGTGGGTCTTCGAGGGTCGCGGCGCCGAGGCCGAGGAGGCGGCGGAGGAGCCGCCGGTGCGCGGCGATCGCGGCGGCGGGGCCGCCTTCCCCACCCCGCCGATGGACCTGGTCGTGCCGCCGTCGCCGCGACTGGACCTGCGGTCCGGGCAACGCCGCCCGGTGACGGTGCCGCCTTCGCCGGACAGCCCGGTCATCGACTCCGACACGAACCCGACAGGGGAGACCCGCTGATGTTCGATGCGGTCAAGGGGTTCGGCCTGACCTTCGCGCAGATGTTCCGCAAGGTCGTGACCACGAAGTACCCCGAGGTCATGCAGCCGACCGCGCCGCGCTACCACGGGCGGCACGTGCTCAACCGGCATCCGGACGGGCTGGAGAAGTGCGTCGGCTGCGAGCTGTGCGCGTGGGCCTGCCCGGCGGACGCGATCTACGTCGAGGGCGGCGACAACACCGAGGAGGCGCGCTACTCCCCGGGCGAGCGGTACGGCGCCGTCTACCAGATCAACTACCTGCGCTGTATCTTCTGCGGGCTGTGCATCGAGGCGTGCCCGACCCGGTCGCTGACGATGTCGAACGAGTACGAGCTCGCCGACCGCAGCCGGCAGGACCTCATCTTCACGAAGGAGCAGCTGATGGCGCCGCTGCTGCCCGGCATGGAGGCCCCACCGCACCCGATGCGGCTCGGCGACTCGGAGCAGGCGTACTACGTGGACGTGCCGTCCCGAGCCGCCAGCCGTGCGGCCGACTCGACGCCGGACGGCCCGCAGCCGGCCGTGCCCACGCCGGACGTCGCCCAGGCCGGCTTGCCGGTCAACACCGACCCGGACCCCGACGCCTTCGCCATGTCCGACCGGGACGGGCAGCGGTGAGCACGCTGGCCGCCGCCGCCCAGCTGTCCAGCGGGGAGACGGTTGCCTTCTGGGTCCTCGGCCCGGTCGCGCTGGCCGGCGCCTTCGGCACCGTGCTCGCCCGCAACGCCATCCACTCGGCGCTCTTCCTGGTGATGACGATGGCCTCGCTCGGGGCCTTCTACTTCGTGCAGGAGGCGCCCTTCCTCGGCGCGGTGCAGATCATCGTCTACACCGGCGCCATCATGATCCTCTTCCTTTTCGTGCTGATGCTGGTCGGCAGGGACGCCAGCGACTCGATCGTGGAGACGCTGCGCGGGCAGCGGGTTGCCGCGACCGTGCTCGGCATCGGCTTCGCCGGACTGGCCGCCGGCGGCATCTACCGCGCGCTGAGCGACACCCCGCTGGTCGGGCTGACCGACGCCAACGCGGACGGCGGCAACGTGACCCGGGTCGCCGAGCTGCTGTTCACCAGGTACCTGTTCGCCTTCGAGCTCACCTCGGCGCTGCTGATCACCGCCGCGGTGGGCGCGATGGTGCTCGCGCACCTGGAGCGGGAGCCGGGCGAGCGGCGCACCCAGCGGCAGCTGTCCCGCCGGCGCTACCGGTCGGCCCGGCCGCAGCCGCTGCCCGGCCCGGGCGTCTTCGCCACCACCGACTCGATCGCCACGCCGGCACTGCTGCCGGACGGCACGCTCGCCGAGGACAGCATCTCCCCGCTCGTCGACCCGCGGCTGCCCGACGAGCCCGGCCTCGGCGTGCGCCCGGCGCTGACGCGGGCCGCACCCGGCGCCGGCCGGGTGGTCTCTCCCCGTACGCAGGCCGGGGACAGCCCGGACCTGCCCGGGTCCGCCCCGGCCGGCCCGGACGCGTTGACCGGGGTGGCCGCGCCGCGCGGGGCGGGCCAGGACCGGCAGACCGACCCGGCCCGCTCGGCCAGCTCCACCGGTGGCGAGGACGTGCCGCGATGACCCCGACCTACTACCTGGTCCTGTCGGCCGCGCTGTTCACCGTCGGGGCGGTCGGGGTGCTGGTCCGCCGCAACGCGATCGTGGTCTTCATGTGCGTCGAGCTCATGCTCAATGCGGTGAACCTGACCCTGGTCACCTTCGCCCGGATCAACGGCACGCTGGACGGGCAGGTGCTGGCGTTCTTCGTGATGGTGGTGGCGGCCGCCGAGGTCGTGGTGGGGCTGGCCATCATCATGTCGATCTTCCGGACCCGTCGCTCGGCCTCCGTCGACGACGCCAACCTTCTCAAGTACTAGGGGTTGACGGTGACGCTCGCCAGCGAGGCTCCGGAGCTGATCGAGGCCAGCGGCGTCCTGCAGCAGGGCGGGTGGCTGCTGGTCGTGCTGCCGGCGCTGTCGGCCGCCGTGCTGCTGCTCGGCGGCCGGCGGACCGACCGGTGGGGACACCTGCTCGGTGCCGCCATGCCGGTCGTGCTGTTCGGCTACGGGCTGCTGCTCTTCCTCGACATCCGCGGGCTGCCCGCCGACCAGCGCATCCGGGATCTGCACCTGTGGTCGTGGATCCCGGTCGGCGGCCTGCAGGTCGACATGGGTCTGCTGCTCGACCCGCTGTCGTTGACGTTCGTGCTGCTCATCACCGGGGTCGGCGGCCTGATCCACATCTACGCGATCGGCTACATGGCCGCCGACCCGGGCCGGCGCCGGTTCTTCGGCTACTTCAACCTGTTCATCGCCGCGATGCTGCTGCTGGTGCTCGGCAACAACTTCGTCGTGCTGTACCTCGGCTGGGAGGGCGTCGGCCTCGCGTCCTACCTGCTGATCGCCTGGTACACCGGCCGCCCGTCGGCGGCGACGGCGGCGAAGAAGGCGTTCATCATGAACCGGGTCGGTGACGCCGGCCTGGCCATCGGGATCTTCCTGATGTTCAAGACGTTCGGGACGGTGTCGTTCGCGGGCGTCTTCGGCTCGGTCGGCCGGGCCAGCCTCGGGCTGGTGACCGCGCTCGCGCTGCTGCTGCTGCTGGGCGCCTGCGGCAAGTCCGGCCAGGTCCCGCTGCAGGCCTGGCTGCCGGACGCGATGGAGGGCCCCACCCCGGTCTCCGCGCTCATCCACGCGGCGACCATGGTCACCGCCGGGGTCTACCTCATCGCCCGGGCGCACCCGATCTTCGACGCGACCCAGGCCGGGCGGACCGTCGTCACCATCGTCGGCGCGGTCACCCTGCTCGTCGGCTGCGTGATCGGCTGCGCGTACGACGACATCAAGAAGGTGCTGGCCTACTCGACGGTCAGCCAGATCGGCTACATGTTCCTGGCCGTCGGCCTCGGCCCGGGCGTGTACGCGATCGGCATCCTGCACCTGCTCGCGCACGGCTTCTTCAAGGCGGGGCTGTTCCTCGGCGCCGGCTCGGTCATGCACGGGATGCGCGACGAGGTGGACATGCGCCGCTTCGGCGGCCTGTGGCGGGTCATGCCGGTCACCTTCTGGACGATGCTGGCCGGCTACCTCGCGATCATCGGCATGATCCCGTTCTCCGGGTTCTTCACCAAGGACAAGATCATCGAGGCCGCGTACGACAAGGGTGGCGCGTCCGGCTGGATCCTCGGCACCTGCGCGCTGGTCGGCGCCGGGATCACCGCCTTCTACATGACCCGGCTGATGGTGATGACGTTCCTCGGCGAGCGCCGGTGGGCCGACGACGTGCACCCGCACGAGCCGCCGCCGGTGATGACGGTGCCGATGATCCTGCTCGCGATCGGGTCGGTCGCGGCCGGCGGGCTGCTGGTCTACGGCGGCGCCCTGCAGAACTGGCTGACGCCCTCGCTCGGGGAACCGGAGGAGGCCGGGATCCACACCATCGAGCCGACCGTGCTCACCGCCCTCACGCTGCTGGTCGTCATCGGCGGTGCGCTCGGCGGCTGGTTCGCCTTCGGCCGCCGCCCGGTCCCGGTCGTCCGGCCGCAGAACGTGTCGCCGGTCACCGTCGCGGCCCGCCGTGACCTCTATGGCAACGCGTTCAACGAGGCGGTCCTCATGCGGCCGGGCCAGTGGCTGGACCGCTTCCTGGTCTGGCTCGACAACCGCGGGGTGGACGGCGCCGTGAACGGGGTGGCCGCCGCCTTCGGGGGCGGATCCGGCCGGCTGCGCCGGCTGCAGACCGGCTTCGTCCGCTCGTACGCCTTGTCGATGCTCGGCGGCACGGTGCTCGTCGTGGCGTCCCTGCTGGCAGTGAGGTTCGTCTGATGCTGCTCGTACTCGGGCTCGTGCCGCTGGTCGGCGCCGTCGTGGTCGGCGTGCTGCCGCGCGGTCGGGAGCTGCTGGCCAAGCAGCTGACGCTGGCCTTCTCGCTCGCCACCCTCGCGGTCACCATCGGGCTCTGGGTCGCGTTCGAGCCGGCCGCGCCGGAGCGCTTCCAGTTCACCACCTCGTTCGAATGGATCCGGTCCTTCGGGGTCAGCTTCGCGCTCGGCGTGGACGGCATCGCGCTGGTGCTGATCGCGCTGGTCGCGGTGCTGGTGCCGTGCGTGGTGCTGGCGTCATGGAGCGACCGGGACCGGGAGATCGACGCGGCCGCGGAGACGGCTCTCGGTGGGTACGCCGCCGGCGGCCGGGCGACTGCCGGTGCGACCGCCGTGGCGGCTTCCACGCCGGCAGGCGGTCCGGTCGGCCGGACGGCCACCGCGGTGCTGGACCGACCGGCCGGCCGCGGCTCCGCCGGGTCGACCGCGGGCGCCACCCCGGCCGGCGAGGGTCCGGGCGGGGCG